>JAUWPG010000041.1 GCA_030611725.1 Gammaproteobacteria bacterium | reverse complement strand
CGCCATAAAGTATCACGTAGCATTTGCTCTAAAGCCTGAGTCACCATAGGGCCACGCCAGATCATCGGAGACTCTTCATCCACCAAATAACCAATTGACATACTCTGCATGCCATGACCTAGGATTGGTAGTAATTTTCCTTCGCCAGTTGTTTCTGGTTTTAACTTTGAAACGCCTAACATTCTTGGTTGAGATGGGCCGTAAATATCTGCATCCAGGATTGCAACTTTTGCACCTTCAGCTTGTAATGCAAGTGCTAGATTAACAGCGGTGGTTGATTTACCGACACCACCTTTACCTGAGGCAACCGCAATAATATTTTTAACTTCTGGCAGTATATCAACGCCTTTTTGAGTAGAGTATGATGCTATCTTGGTTTCGATATTAACGGTTGTATTGTTAATGCCTGTATTTGATAATGCTTGGGTTATAGCATCTGATAATGTTTGGTGGTAACTAGCAGCAGGGTAGCCAAGAATAAGATTGATTGTTACTTGATCACCATCAATCTCAATACTTTCAAGGGCACGTGAAGACACAATATCTTGTTCAGTGTAAATATCAACGACACTTTCAAGTGTTTTTTCAATTTGGTCTTGAGTTAAATCTGCCATATGCTGTACTTCCAATTAAGTAAAATGTGTTATTTTATCGTATAACGATTATAAGCAATGCATAATATTAATAGGCCTATTTATATATTCTTATGACACAACGCAAAATTCTTGTTACTTCAGCATTGCCTTATGCCAATGGTGAAATCCATTTAGGTCATTTATTAGAATATATCCAAACTGATATTTGGGTACGCTTTCAAAAAATGATGGGCAATGAGTGTTATTATGTGTGTGCAGATGATGCCCATGGCACCCCAATCATGCTTAAAGCCAATGAACTTGGCATTACACCAGAAGAACTGATTGCTGGCGTGAGCGAGCGCCATCAATCAGATTTTAAAGAGTTTTCCATTGGCTTTAGTCAATACCACTCAACTCACTCCAAGGAAAATAGAGAGATTTCTGCCGATATATATACCAAGCTGAATGATGCTGGGTTCATTAAAAAGCGTACCATTTCTCAAGCTTTTGACCCTGAAAAGAAAATGTTTTTGCCTGATCGTTTTATTAAAGGTGATTGCCCTAAATGTGGTGCGTTAGATCAGTATGGCGACAACTGTGAAGTTTGTGGTGCTACTTATTCACCGACTGAGCTAAAAAATGCCAAGTCAGCAGTCTCAGGAGCAACCCCAATTACCAAGGACTCTGAGCATTATTTCTTTGATTTACCACAGTTTGAAGATCAACTTAAGCAATGGACTAATGCAGGGCATTTGCAAGTAGAAATCAGTAATAAGCTTGCCGAGTGGTTTGAACAAGGCCTACAACAATGGGATATTTCCCGTGATGCGCCATATTTTGGCTTTCAAATTCCAGGGGTTGAAAACAAATATTTTTATGTGTGGTTAGATGCGCCGATAGGCTATATGGCCAGTTTTAAAAAGTTGTGTAATGAGCAGGGTATCGATTTTGACGAATACTTTAACAAAAATTCTGAAACCGAGTTATATCATTTTATCGGTAAAGACATTGTGTATTTTCACGCACTATTTTGGCCGGCAATGCTAATGGGCTCTAATTACCGCACCCCGAACGCTATTTTTGCGCACGGATTTTTAACCGTAAATGGTCATAAAATGAGTAAATCTCGTGGCACCTTTATTCAGGCTAGAACCTACTTAGAAAGCCTTAATCCTGAGTGTTTGCGTTATTATTATGCTTATAAGCTCTCAGCCAAGATTGATGATATTGACCTTAATTTGCAAGATTTCAAACAGCGTGTGAATTCTGATTTGGTCGGTAAAGTGGTTAATATCGCCTCACGTAGTGCTGGATTTATTGTTAAAAAGTTTAATAAAACTCTATCAGCCTATGCAATCGAAGGTGATTTGTATAACGAGTTTGTTGCTAAGGGTGATACTATTGCCGAATTATATGAGGCCCGTAATTATAATCAAGCGATGCGCGAGATTATGAAGCTCGCTGACAAGGCCAACCAATATATTGATGAGCATAAACCATGGCAACTGATCAAGGAAGAGGGTAAAGAAGCACAAGTGCATGATGTCACTTCATTAGCGATTAATCTATTTAGAGTATTAATGACATACCTTAAGCCGGTGTTGCCAGTGATGGCTAAGCAAGCTGAGATTTTTTTAAACATTGATGAGTTAAATTGGGATGAGATTAAACACCCGCTTACCAAGCATCAAATCAATAAATTTAAGCCGTTGATGTCACGTATTGAAGATGAGCAAATTGAAAAAGTAATCGAAGCTTCAAAACAAAATTTACAAATCAGTGAAGAACCTAGCGAGGATGACAACATGATTCAGATTGATGATTTTACAAAGATTGACTTACGTATTGCAAAAATTGTAAAAGCCGAACACGTAGAAGGAGCAGATAAACTTCTGCAACTGACGCTTGATATTGGCGAAGAAAACACACGTAATGTGTTTGCTGGTATTAAAGCTTACTACAATCCGGAAGATTTGGAAGGGCGCTTAACGGTCATGGTGGCAAATCTTGCCCCAAGAAAAATGAAATTTGGGCTGTCTGAAGGCATGGTGCTAGCTGCCGGTAATGGCAAGTCATTGCATATCTTATCACCAGACTCAGGCGCCAAGCCTGGCATGAAGATTAGTTAGTAATTGCTATAAAAGTATTGCCAAAGACAAGGTATACCTACAATCTTTTGATTAAAATTCTAAGTCAGTAATATCTTGAGTCTCTTGAATGTTAAGAGTGTTCACTTTCACGGGCTTTGGTCGCTTACCAGTCTTCATGACGATTTTAGAATAATGATGTCTTTTGTTATCAAAAATGGTTAAATTCAATAGTGCTTTATCAGGTGAGTTTTTGGTCACACCAAAAAGCGCTCTACATTTTCCAAAACTACTACCACTGCACTTTAAAAAATTTAAAGACAAGCTAACCCCTTGTTTTTTTGAGTCGCGCCAAGTCATTATCGGTAATTCGGTGCCAAAACTTTCATCTTGATAGCTAGAATAAGGCTGTCCATACTTGCTTAAGAGTTGTACGGTAATTTTTAGCGCATCTGAAACATTTAATAAGATATATCTATCAATTTGATATGCTTTTTGACTAATATAGTCACTCTGAAATTCAATAATATCGTGTTTTGATTTTTTAAAAGCACACATATATTGATCGCTTGTTAGCCAATTTTTAACCAATTCCATTTTGCATGGAAGTTTGTCAGTATTTATGCCAGCATAATAATCCAGAATTTTAAACTCATTAGCAAAACTAGAAGAGGATGTAAGGATTAAGAACAATAGGGCGTTAACTGTCTTGATAATATTCATGTTATTATTATATCAATAACTACAAAATATTGAATATAAATAGTTGTTTTTTAATATTAGGTATAATTTCATTGCTTTGGAGAGATGTCAGAGTGGTTTAATTTGCTCGCTTGGAAAGCGGGTGTACGGTAACGTACCGAGGGTTCGAATCCCTCTCTCTCCACCAGATCCTGTCTATAATTTCTATAGATGTCATTGAATTCTATGACATCTACTACGATTCTTTGCGCAATAGTTTTAATATATCTTAATTTGTCACTAAAAACCTTCATTAAATTTTGCTATTAATTTTAGAAAAAACTTATTAGGCCTTACTAATAGCGTTGGAAAAAATAACAAACATTATAATAACTGAGTTAACAAACACAACATTAGCATCAATTGGCAGTGTCTATTAACCAATTGTTGACTCTAAACATCTTGGTATCATTGTTGTAATTACTATATTTCCAGGCTTGATATCTATGCATTAAAAAAGTCTAGTTTTTATTAAAAGCATTTACATAAAGCGATTTTTTGTTAAACTTTCCTCTAGCAGTATTTATTAAATGCTGTGTTTTTAATCAATCTCAATGAGGGGAAATGTTATGAATAAATTGTTAAAATTGTCTGCTGTATCGTTATTAACGATCGGTAGTTTTAGTGTGCAAGCGAGTATCTTTCATAGTGATACTTTAGAAGATGTACAAGCTAAAGGTAGCTTAAGCTGTGGTGTATCAACAGGAACACCTGGATTTTCTAATCCTGATTCAAATGGAAACTGGTCTGGTATGGATGTTGATGTTTGTCGCGCTATTGCAGCAGCCACTTTAGGTGATGCTCGAAAGGTTAAATATGTACCTTTATCAGCAAAAGAGCGTTTTATCGCGCTACAGTCTGGTGAAATCGATGTGTTATCACGTAATACAACCTGGACAGCTACTCGAGACAATTCGTTAGGCCTTAACTTTGCCGGCGTAAATTACTACGATGGCCAAGGTTTCATGGTGAAAAAATCATTAGGCGTTAATAGTGTTAATGATTTAGATGGGGCTTCTTTTTGTATTCAAGCGGGAACAACAACTGAGCTTAATTTAGCTGATTATTTCCGTTCAAACAAAATGAGTTTTAAGGCTGTTACTTATGATACTTCTGCACAAACCAAAGGAGGTTTTGAAGCGGATCGTTGTGATGCATTAACTTCTGACGTTTCTCAGCTTGCTGGTCTTAGATCAACACTTAAAGATCCTAGTTCTGCTGTAGTTTTGGGTGATGTTATTTCTAAAGAGCCTTTAGGTCCTGTAGTTCGTCAAGGTGATGATAATTGGTTTAATATTGTTAAGTGGTCGCTTAATGCGATGATTGAAGCAGAAGAGCTAGGTATTACTTCAGCTACTATCAACGATGCTTCTACTAGTCCTGGTGTGCAAAGATTACAAGGTAAAACTGGTAAGCTTAATGAGCACTTAGGTCTTAACAAAGATTGGGCTCGTAATATCATTGCACAGGTAGGTAACTACGGTGAAAGTTTCGAGAGAAACATCGGTATGTCAACACCTATTGCGCTTCCACGTGGTGTAAACCAGTTGTGGATTAAAGGTGGTATCTTGTACTCTCCAGCGTTTAGATAAGCTCTAAATAAAATATATATAAAATGACTAACTGCTTCAGTTGGTCATTTTTTTTATAAAGGTTTTTTATGTTTATAAAACTAAAATCACTACTATATAACAACGAAGTTAGGGCGATTGCATTTCAAGTTCTAACGGTTGTTTTTATTGCTTATTTTGTTTATCAAGCTTTTGATAACATGATGCTTAACATTGAGCAAAGCGGTATTAGAAGTGGTTTTGGTTTTCTAAATGACGAAGCTGGCTTTGCTGTCAATGATAATTTCTTTTTGACGTATTCACCAACTTCAACTAATTTACAGGCATTTTATGTCGGTATTGTTAATACTTTAATTGTTGCAATAACAGGTATATTTTTTGCTTCAGTCATTGGTCTTGTTATTGGTATTGCTCGTTTATCTAGCAACTATCTGATTAGAAAAATGGCTACGGTGTATATTGAAACTTTTAGAAATATACCAATATTACTACAAATTCTATTTTGGTATTCAACAGCGCTTAGTGTTCTTCCGCCTACTAGAAATAGTATGAATTTTTTGGACAGTGTTTTCCTCAATTCAAGAGGATTGTTCTTGCCTAAATTTATTGTAGGAACTGAGTTTTATCTTGTACTTGCAAGTTTTATTATTGGTATTGCTACTTATGTTTTTATTAAAAAACGTAGCACTAAAAAACACGATGATACGGGGATTGCAACCAATACTATCCCTCACTTTTTAGGACTTGTAGTTCTACTCCCAATTGTGGCCTATTTTGTTTTTGGTGCGCAATTAGAGTATCCAGCTTTAAAGGGTTTTAATTTTCAAGGCGGCACAGACTTATCTATTGAGTTCTTCTCCTTGGCTTTTGCTTTAAGTATTTACACAGCCACCTATATTGCTGAAGCCATTCGATCAGGTATTGATTCGGTGGATAAAGGGCAAAAAGAAGCAGCAGCAGCGTTAGGATTAAAACAAGGTCAGGCAATGCGTTTAGTAGTGTTACCACAAGCGTTAAGAGTCGCAATACCGCCAATTATTAATCAATACTTAAACCTCACTAAAAACTCCTCTTTAGCAACAGCAATTGGCTATTCAGAGTTGGTTACTATATTTTCAGGCACGGTCTTAAATGTAGTAGGTCAAGCAATTGAAGTTATTGCATTGACAATGTTGGTGTATTTGACGATCTCACTCTTTATATCATTAGTCTTAAATATTTTTAACAAGAAAATGGAAATTAAGGGTAAATAACTATTATGGCAGTCTATCCGTTAAAAGAAACAAAAAAAGCGCCACAATCGCAAACTAAGACAATCCAATGGCTGAAAGAGAACTTACTTTCATCTACATCTAATGTTTTACTTACTCTTATAGCACTGTATCTTATTTATCTAATCTTACCACCCATTTTAAACTGGACAATTTTTGATGCCAATTTTGATTTAACTGCGGACAACGACTCTTGTGGTCGAGAGGGCGCTTGCTGGGCTTTCATTTATGATAATTTCAAGATGTTTATTTATGGATTCTACCCGCAAGAGGAATTGTGGCGTATTGACACCATGTTTGCCCTTATTGTAGTAATGATAATGTTCGGATCTTGGATCAAAAAATCACAATACAGAATGCATTATATTATTGGTGCTTTCTTAGTATATCCTGTTGCTGCCTTTTTCTTACTACATGGAGGGCTAGGTTTAGAAGTTGTTGGAACTGATAAATGGGGTGGACTTACTTTGACCATTGTAGTGGCTGCCGTTGGTATTGTCGCCTCTTTTCCATTAGGTATTTTATTTGCTTTAGGGCGGCAGTCTAAAATGCGTATCGTGAAATTTATTTCAGTTGTGTTTATTGAATTTGTAAGAGGCGTGCCATTGATTACTATTTTGTTTATGGCATCGGTTATATTGCCTCTATTCTTTTCAGTAGGCATGGATTTTGATAAATTACTTAGAGCTCTAATTGGTATAACTCTTTTTCAAACAGCTTATATTGCAGAGGTTATAAGAGGTGGACTGCAAGCGATTCCTAAAGGTCAATATGAGGCAGCAGATGCTTCAGGTCTAAATTTTGTACAAAAAACCACTCTTATTATTCTGCCACAAGCTTTAAAAATATCCATCCCTAATATCGTAGGATCATTTATCGCATTATTTAAAGATACGACATTGATCTTAATTATTGGGCTATATGACATGTTGGCGATAGTAGGTGCAGCCACAAGTAATTCTAGTTGGCTAGGCAGAAACTCAGAGGGCTATGTTTTTGTTGCTTTTGTTATGTGGGTCATACTATATTCTATGAGTCGCTACTCAAAAAAACTTGAAGTAAGATTTAGCACAGAACATAAAAATTAAAAAAGGAAAGAAGTTTATGAGCAATCCAACAGATGACAAACTTTGCTGCGATATTATTGAAATTAAAGGACTGAATAAGTGGTATGGAGAGTTCCATGCATTAAAAAATATCGATTTAACGGTTAAAGAAGGTGAAATCATTGTTATTTGTGGACCGTCAGGTAGTGGAAAATCTACTTTAATTCGCTGTATAAATTTTCTTGAGAAGTTTCAAGAGGGCTCTATCATAGTTGATGGGACTGAGCTAACAGACGATGCTAAAAAAATCAGACAAGTGCGCTCTGAAGTGTCAATGGTATTTCAACATTTCAACTTATTTCCTCATTTAAGTATCATTGATAATCTAACACTAGCACCAATCTGGGTGCACAATGAAACTAAGCAACAAGCAAAAGAAAAAGCATTGGCTCTATTAGATAGAGTTGGTATCAAGGACCAAGCTGAAAAGTACCCAAATCAGCTTTCAGGTGGCCAGCAACAGCGTGTTGCAATTGCTAGGGCGCTATGTACTTCACCTAAAATAATGTTATTTGATGAGCCGACATCAGCGCTTGATCCAGAGATGATTTCAGAAGTGTTGGATGTTATGATCGAACTTGCTAAAGAGGGGATTACTATGCTCTGTGTGTCTCATGAGATGGGCTTTGCTAAGAAGGTTGCAGATCGTGTCATCTTCATGGATGAGGGTCAGGTTATTGAGCAAAATACACCTGATAAGTTCTTTGAAAATCCAGAATCAGAGCGTCTGCAGTTATTTTTAGATCAAATATTGACTCAATAAAACCAATTCAATAGATGCGTCAAGGTGTTTTAAGTATTATTTTTGTCTAATTTCTGATTAAATACTCTCAGGTCTTTTATTGCTCAGATAATGTGAATAGAAGCAGGATTGAGAAGGAAATTAAAACTTTTAGTAAAAAGCTTTGCAGTGATTTACGTCGATTACCCCTCTCAAACATTATTATTTATTAAGTTAAACTTATATGAAACCAGATTTTAAGCCCACAGATATTGTTAAGACAATCATTGCATTAACTCAAAAAGGATTAAAGATTGCTGACCAGGCAAGCTTGGGCACTAATTGGAGTGATATCGTTACCCCTCTAGATGAGTTAGAGTTTGAGTTAGGCCAGCATACTAGTGTGAATTCTCACTTAAATTCAGTAATATTTGATGAAGGATTTAATAGTGAGTATGAAAAAACTTTACCATTAATCACCAATTTTTACTCTGAAATTAGTTCAAATAAAGCGCTGTATCAAGCTTATAAAAGTCTAACTAAAACTGATTTAGATGCTCAGCAACGTCACATTACTCAAGAAGTAGTAAAAGGTTTCGAGCTTTCTGGTGTTGGATTAGAGGGCGAGCAATCAACTCGATTTAAAGCCATTAAAGAGCGTTTAAGTTTACTTAGTAATCAGTTTTCAAAAAACAGTTTAAAGTCGACCAACGAATGGAAAAAAATCGTTCTTAAAGAAGATCTTAAGGGTTATAGTGAAGATCAATTGACCAAGATTAAAACTGATGAAGGTTTTGAGATTAATTTGCAAATTCCCATTTATATGGATGTCATGACTTATGCAAATGATCGGTCGCTAAGGGAGGAGGTTTACAAGGCTTACATTTCTAGAGCCTCAGAAATTGGCATAACCTCTACTAAGTTAAATAACAAGCCCATCATGGATGAGATTTTGTCTTTGCGATTGGAGATGGCTCAAATTTTAGGTTTTAACAATTATGCAGAACTTTCGGTTGAGTCTAAGATGGTTGAGTCCCCAAAACAGGTGGTTAGTTTTTTAAATGATTTGGTGGAGTACTCAAAACCTCAGGCAATAAAAGAGCTAGAAGAATTAAAAGCTTTTGTTGGTGCGGATCTTATGCCATGGGATTTAACACATTACTCTGAAAAACTCAAAGAACAAAAATTTGGTTTTAAAAAATCGGACCTTACGCCGTATTTTCCTGAAGAACAAGTATTAAATGGATTGTTTGCTACCATTGAAAATCTTTATAAGATTAATATTAAGGAACTAAAAGAAGAGTCGTATCATAAAGATGTTAGGGTGTTGGATATTAGCAGCGAGCAAAAATTAATCGGTCGAATTTATCTTGATGTGTACGCAAGAGAGAATAAGAGGGGTGGTGCTTGGATGGCGGATTATCAGGCTTTAATGGATGACAACAACCCAGTTGCTTTTGTGGTGTGTAACTTAAACTCGCCTTCAAAAGGAAAACCTGCATTATTTGAATTTGATGAAATTGTGACCATATTTCATGAATTTGGCCATGCACTTCATCATATATTAACCAAGGTTAAGTATCCATCTGCTGCGGGTATTAGCGGCGTACCTTGGGATGGGGTAGAGCTTCCGAGTCAGTATATGGAATTTTTCTGTTATGAGAAAGAAGTGGTTAGCTTGCTTTCTGGACATTGGAAAACTGGCGAGTCTTTGCCTGATGAATTGTATCAAAAACTGATTGACTCTAAAAACTTCCAATCAGCCTTAGGTATGTTGCGACAATGTGAGTTTTCACTTTGGGATATTCAAACCCATATATCCAATCAAGACACTTATCAAATTCTTGATAAAGTGAGAGTCAAAACAGCGCTAATGCCTAGCATTAGTGAGAGTCGTTTTTTAAATACCTTTGGCCATATATTTAGTGGCGGTTATGCAGCGGGTTACTTTAGTTATAAATGGGCTGAGGTTTTGGCCGCCGATGCGTATTATTATGTACAAGAGAATGGTGGTATCGGCTCAGAGGCTTCACGCTCTTTCATGCGCAATATTCTAGAGGTTGGTGGCAGTTTGGATTTTATGCAACAATACGTTAAATTTAGAGGAAA
>JAUWPG010000060.1 GCA_030611725.1 Gammaproteobacteria bacterium | reverse complement strand
CCTGTTTCTTCATCAATAAAATCCGATTCAAAGCCGATGCTAATGTCATTGGCATTATTGATTCTGTCAATACCGGTAAATTTTTGACCAGAAAAAAGCCCCTCATAAGAATCACTCTTAGCCCCCGAGTCAAAAATTGCTAGACTGCCTTGATTTTTTTTAGGGGAGTAGTGATAGGCCAGTCTTGGTGTGAGCGTTTGAATAACTTCTCGATCAAATAATTGAATCTCTCTTTCTAGAAATAATTTAGAATCCAGGTCAAATCTAGCAATGCTACGGTTTTGATCGGCCACATTGTCCATAGCATAATCTGTATTAGACAAATTCAAGCTTGGCGTTAATGAGTAGGTGTTATTAGTAATCGCTCTAGAGAAGTTAATTTGAGCATGAGTACGAATACCGGTTTTTTTGGTTGTGGTGTTTGACGCTTTATGTGTAAATTTAGTACTGTTCAATGAGAGGTTTATATTGCGATCGCCAAAAGCTTTTATATCTTTAGAGATGGAGAGTTCTGGTGCGCGCATATAGGTGTGATTGCCATCGTTAACCAGTTGTTTGTGTTCAGAAAATAATGAAAAATTGATATTTCTTTTTTCATCGTTGTAAGACAAGTTGGCTTGGGAATTAAGTGATGCTGTAGAGGTGTTATCACGAACAATTTGCTTGAAATATTCAGAGTCTGATACACGATTAGTAACAATGTTTAATGAAGCCCTTTTGTTAAGTGCTAAATTCAGTTTAGAATTTAATAGCCAACGATCTGGATTCCCCCCTTTAAGATTGTCTTTATACAGATAGTGACCTTCAATTTCAAAACGTCCCTCATCCCAATTTTCACTACTTGAAATCAATTGACGATATTTCCCTTCTAGGACGCTGCCACGACTACTTAATTGATTAAGCGTTAATAAAAAATCTCGATCAGGGGCAATATTAAAATAATAAGGAATTTTAACTTGATAGTTGTTGTCAGAGCTTATTTCATTGTAACTGGCAAAAGATGGCGCTAAGAAGCCTGATCCTCGACCTTTTAATACCCAGGTATGATTAGGAGAGTAAAAAATTGGCACGCCGAAGAATTCTACTGTAACGTCTTCAGCAACACCTATATTGGTATCAGAATTAAGCGTTATTTTGTCAGCTTTCATTTGCCAATCAGTTTTACCTAGTGGGCAGAGACTGTAAGTAGACGAATTAAATACTTGTTCAATACCATTGTTGGTTATTTTTTGAGCTTCACCATTGATTTTAGATTCTGGGTAATGAAATTTAATCTGCTCCAAAGTTGCGTAATTTGTATCATCTTTTTTGTGAATAAAAGCCGTATTAGCTGTCATCATTAAGTCTTTGTCTTGGAATTTGACATTACCACTGGCACTAGATGTTTTGTTAGATTTTTGAATGTTGACTTTGTCAGCAGCAAGGTAATATTCGCTAGAGTTAAGGGAAACATTGCCGGTTAATAGGTACTGATCTTTCTTAGTGATTTCACTTCGATCTGCAACAACGTTTAAGCTGTCATCAGTAGAAAGTATTTGCTTAGGAAAAAGCAGTTTGTCATTTTGTTGGCAGTTAAGTACAACGCCTTGGGCGTAGATTGAGCCTGACAGTAAAGCAATGATAGAAAGAGCTAATTTCTTTTTCATTGTATAACTTCCCACGTCTGATTAAATGCGCTTATTTTATACTATATATTAATTGTATTGTGGCATATGCGGTTTTCACTAAAGAGTAAATCACTTAATTTTAATTGATATTTAGACTCATAAATAGACCGTAGTTTGGGTAAAATAACTCAGGTTTAATATTATATGGAAAGTAAATAATGGCTTGGAATGACAAAAATAATCAAAATCCTTGGGGTGGTAGTGGTCAAACACCACCAGAATTAGATGAGGTGATCAAAGATTTTAAAAACAAATTTAGCAATGTTTTTGGTGGTAAGTCATCTTCAAATTCTGATACGCCAAGCACGCCGTCAACAGGAGGCCTTAAATATGTTTTTATCCTGGCTTTACTGGTTTGGATTTTATCGGGTATTTATATTATTGATCCTGCTGAAAAAGGTGTGGTGTTACGCTTTGGTGCTTTTCAAGAAGAGACTAATCAAGGTCCGCATTGGCATCTTCCATACCCAATTGAGACTTTAAATCGAGTCAATGTTGAGCAAATTAGAACGGTGCAAATTGGTTACCGTGATGCAGTCAGTAATCGACGTGGCGGCAATGTATCGTCTGAGTCTGTAATGTTAACTAAAGATGAAAACATGATTGACGCAAAATTTGCAGTACAATACAAAATTAATGATGTACAAGCCTATTTATTTAATGTGGCCAATCCTGATGCAACACTACGTAACGTGGTGGAAAGTGCGATTCGTCAGGTGGTGGGTAAAAACAGCATGGATTACATTCTAACAGATGGTCGTGTGGCGATTGCTGACAGTATTAAAGAAAAATCTCAAGAGTTATTAAATGTTTATCAAACTGGCTTACAAATTACAACGGTGAACATGCAGGATGCTCAACCACCAGAGCAAGTCCAGGCTTCGTTTAGTGACGCTGTTAAAGCGCGTGAAGATAAACAACGCTTAATCAATGAATCGCAAACTTATGCGAATGATATTTTGCCTAAATCTCGTGGTAAGGCAGCACGTATGCTTGAAGAGGCAAAAGCTTATAAATCAAAAGTGGTTTCCAAGTCTGAAGGTGAAGCGTCACGTTTTGGCCAAATTTTAGCGGAGTATGAAAAAGCACCAGAAGTCACCAGAGAGCGTTTATATCGTGAAACGATGGAAATCGTACTGGCCAATACCAGTAAAGTGGTGGTTGATTCAAAAGCTAATAGTATGATGTATCTACCCATTGACAAGTTGATCGATGCCAAGAAAACACGTACTAAGGTAATTGTCCAAGAGGTTCAGTCAGAGCAATCCAATTCACAAGATAATGTTAGAAATGTTTTTCGTAATAGAGAGGTTAGATAATGCAAAAAATATTCTTAATCATTGGTGCTGTTTTGTTTATGGTGTTGAGCTCAGCTTTATACACAGTTAGCGAAACCGAAACTGCCATTAAATTACGCCTCGGTGAGATTGTAATGGTTGAAAAAGAACCAGGACTAAAATTTAAAATGCCATTTGTTAACAACGTGGTTAAATTCGACAATCGCATTCAAACATTGGACGCACCATCAGAGCGTTTTTTAACGGGTGAGAAGAAAAATGTGATTGTAGATTCATACGTGAAGTGGCGTATTGTTGATGCAGAGCAGTTTTATAAATCAACTGGTGGTAATATAGCTAGAACTAATAATCGCTTAGCTCAGATTATTAAAACTGGCCTTAAGAGTGAATTTTCTAAGCGCACCATTAAGGAAGTGATCTCGGGAGAGCGCAGCGATATTATGACCAACATTCTTCGTTTGGCTAATAAAGATATTGGTGAATTCGGTATTAAAATTATTGATGTTCGTATTAAGCGTATCGATCTATCTCAAGAAGTGTCAAATTCTGTCTACCGCCGTATGCAAGCAGAACGTCAGCGTGTGGCAAAAGAGTTTAGATCTAAGGGTGCGGAAGAGGCTGAGATTATTCGAGCAGCAGCTGATAAAGAACGTACAATTATTTTAGCCAATGCGTATCGTGATTCTGAAAAGATTCGAGGTGAAGGTGATGCAGCCTCTGCCGGTAATTATGCGCAAGCTTATAATCAGAATACAGATTTTTATTCGTTCTACCGTTCTTTAGAATCTTATAGAAAGTCATTTGGTCAAAATAACGATATTATGGTATTGAATCCAAATACCGAGTTTTTTCGTCACTTTAACCCAGAAGTTAAATAAAGTATTATCCGCATGAGCACTTGGCAATTACCTGAAGGTATTGATGAGCTCACTGGCGATCGAGCTCTGGCGTTTGAATCTGTACGTCGAACGCTTTTAGATTTGTACGCTGATAAAGGTTTTGGCTTGGTGATTCCACCCATGGTTGAATATGTGGAATCGTTATTACTGACTTCTGATTCAGTTGATGAAAAAACTTTTAAATTTTTGGATTCTACTAGCGGTAAAATGCTTGGCGTGCATGCTGATATCACCCCACAAATCGCTCGTATCGATGCAAAACGAGCGAGTGATAAGGTTGAAAAATATTGCTATGTGAATGCTATTCTGCAAACCAAAGCAGATGACTTTTATGCATCTCGTTCACCAATTCAAGCAGGCGCTGAACTTTATGGTTCTGATGATATTTCAGCTGATGTTGAGGTAATTGAGCTTATGCTTAAGAGCTTAAAGTTATTATCAATTAACCCAATTGTACTTAGTTTGGGCAATGTGTTGATCTTTAATACTTTGATTGCACAAGAGAGTTTATCAGTCGAGCAAGTGGCAAAATTAAGACAAATTTTTGCCAGACGATCAGCGCCAGATTTGGCTGAATTTATAGGCGGCGTCACGTTAAACAATGCGGACAAGTTTAGTGCGTTAATGAAGCTTGAAGGTGATGTAAGTATCCTAGATAAAGCCCTGAATGTTTTTAGTGATCTGCCTGAGGCAAAATCAGCCATTGAAGATTTGATTAAAATTAGTAGACAATTAAACGCAGTCGATGTTGAGGTAATGATTGATCTTGCAGAGTTAAAAGCTTACGAGTATCACACGGGTGTTGTGTTCTCTGCTTACAATGAAGATTACTCAAAAGCATTAGCGCAAGGTGGCCGTTACAACGGTTTGAGCGCTTCTTTTGGTAAAGCACGTGCAGCAACCGGTTTTTCGTTTGATTTAAAGTTTTTATCTCAAGCACAATAACATTAATCAGTAGGAATTAGTATGTCAAAAAATGTAGTAATCATTGGTACCCAGTGGGGCGATGAAGGCAAAGGCAAAGTTGTTGATTTAATTACCGATAAAGCATCAAGTGTGGTTCGTTTTCAAGGCGGGCATAATGCTGGACATACGCTAGTGATTAATGGTCAAAAAACTGTACTACACCTTATTCCTTCAGGTATTTTGCGCGACAACGTAGAGTGTTTAATTGGCCACGGTGTGGTGTTGTCGATGTCAGCAATGATTAAAGAATTAGGTGAGTTAGATGCAGCAGGTGTTGATGCCAAATCACGTTTAAAAATCTCACCTGGCTGCCCATTGATTATGCCTTACCATGTTGCGCTTGATAATGCGCGTGAAGTTAAACGCGGTAAAGCAGCGATTGGTACAACCGGTAATGGCATTGGCCCTGCTTATGAAGACAAAGTCGCTCGTCGCGGATTACGCGTAGGCGATCTTTTAGATGAAGCAGCATTTGCTGAAAAACTTAAAGATGTGATGGAGTATCATAACTTTGCATTGAGCAATTATTACGGTGTTGATGCTGTAGATTTTGAAGCAACTCTAGTAGAGGCGTTAGAGCAGGCTAAGACTGTTAGACCAATGATTACCGATGTGACAGAGCAAATTCATCAGCATATTAAAAACAATGAAAATGTTCTATTTGAAGGTGCGCAAGGTGCACTATTGGACATTGACCAAGGCACCTATCCATTTGTTACTTCATCAAACACCACCTCGGGTGGCGCAGTTACTGGTTCTGGTGTTGGTGTAACGGATATTGACTATGTGGTCGGTATTGTTAAGGCTTACACTACGCGTGTTGGTGGTGGTCCATTCCCAACGGAGTTGGTTTACGATGTGTCAACCGATGAAGGTGATGAAATTGGCAAGGCGTTAGGTACGGCTGGTCATGAATTTGGTGCAACCACAGGACGTCAACGTCGTTGTGGTTGGTTAGACATGGTAACACTTAACCGTTCATTCAAGCTTAACGCAGTAACTGGCATTTGCTTAACCAAGCTTGATGTATTGGACGGCTTAGACAGTATCAAAATTTGTATTGCTTACGAACTAAACGGCGTGGAAATAACAACACCACCGTACGATGCTCAAGGGTATACAGATGCTAAACCAGTTTATATTAAAATGCCAGGTTGGAGCGCTTCAACCATTGGCACTTCTTCATTCGATTCTTTGCCGATTGAAGCAAAAAACTATATTCGCAAGATAGAAGAGCTTTCTGGCTTACCAGTTGATATCTTATCTACTGGTCCAGATCGTGACGAGACATTAATTCTTAACCATCCATTTGACGAGTAAACTATGAACGATCCCCATCAGAAAAGAGAATCAGAAAAATACGACAATCCTATCCCATCAAGGGAGTATATTCTTGAATTTATTAAAGAAAAATCTTTAACAAAATTTGACCTATACGATTTATTAAAAGTTGACG
>JAUWPG010000078.1 GCA_030611725.1 Gammaproteobacteria bacterium | reverse complement strand
ACAGACCCACTAAGGACAACTTTAGATGATTTTTGTATGTTTTTATTTGTTGTCAATGGCTTTGGAATACTCACTGCATCCATTAATCGGGCTGCCCAGCTATAAACTTCGCTCAAACTGTCTTTTGCTTTAACATCAATTTTGGTTAAGTCTTTAACATCACGCCTATGAAAACCGCCATGGACTTCCTTGAAATAATGAATAAACACTGAACTGCCGCCTTTTTGTAATTGCTTAGTGATTTCTTCACCACGAAAATACTTAGTGCTAAATTGAGACAACAACATATAAATTGGTAAATTGCTGTAGTTAGCAACATCAATATATTTAGTGGTTTTTCCAGGGTCAAGTTTGCCATCAATCAAATGTGGGGAGTGCAAGATATGCCCTCTTAACAACTTTGATTTTGGATTGTCTAGCTGCCATTGATAAGCAACTTTAAGCGCTAATTGGGCGCCTCGTCCTGAAGTCAGAAAAAATATTTTTTTAAATGATTTATTTTTAGCAAAATCTACCAATTCAATCAAATCATCAATGTTAAATTGATTGATACTACTACGGTGTTTTGGAATCATATAGCTATTATGTAAATCAACCACCCAAACATCGTAACCATCAAAAGCTAACTGTTGCGCAGTAGGTACGTGACCCTTGCCAAAACCTCTCTCAGAAGGTAAATACAAAAATAAAGTGTCTCCATCTGATGCGTATGTATCAATACTAATAGTACTGCCAGAGCTAAGTTCAACCTCTAGTTCTTCACCCGCAAAAACAGCCAAAGATAAAAGAACAAAGATAAGGCTAAACCATTTCATAAATCGCTGTATAAATCAATAATATAGTAAAGCATCGCGCCCTCAGAAGAGCGAGCTGGACCAACAACTTTGGCTGGATAAAACTTATTATCAGAGTTGGCTTGCGCTATGGCAGTTTCTAAATCTGCAACTATTTCAACATTCATGGCTGGCACTCGATCTCGCTTAATACGGGGAATATGTACCACTGCAAATTGCTCTTTAGCAAAATTTGCCCGGGGGTGTGGATCTAGTGAATAACCATTAACCATTAGTCAATCACAATTTTAGAGCCACAGATCTGATTGGCTGGAACAGCAACATGAATTTTAGCTGGCAGTGATAACTCCATCGCATTAACACGACGTACAAACTCTGTTTTATCAACACCGCCACCAATCATTTCATTGAAAGCTTTTTCTTCCCAGATTGAACTCACGGTTCTACCGCCATAATCATGTGCAGGGTAAACACAGGTTTCATCTGGTAATGTAAATAATCGTGAAATAGAATCAAATAATTTTTCTGCTGAACCACCTTGGAAATCGCAACGACCACAACTTCTAATCAATAACGCATCGCCGGTAAAAACTTTATCGCCCACCACATATGACATACAACCATCCGTATGGCCTGGTGTCGACATGGCCTTGACACGATAGTCACCAAATTTAAGACTTTCGCCATCTTTAATTAAAATATCAGCGCAAGCTACTAGGCTGGCTTCACCTAAAACAATTTTGGCGTTAGTGAATTTTTGTTTAAGTGGGCAAGAACTGGTAATGTGATCTGCATGTACGTGGGTTTCAATAATATATTTAAGATCTAATCCTAGCTCTTCGATTAAACCAATATCGCGCTGCTGTGTCTCAGCAACTGCATCAATGATAATGGCTTCTTTAGTGTCTGAATCAACTAATAAATAAGTATAAGTTGAGCTTTCTTTTTCAAATAAAGGTCTAAAAATTAAACTCATGGCAATACTTTTTTAAAGGGTTTAACCACAACACTCTCGTACGCACCTGAGGCTAAGTACGGATCGGCGTCCGCCCAAGTTTGGGCTTCTTCTAAAGAATCAAACTCTGCAACCACGAGTGAACCGGTAAAACCAGCTTCACCGGGTTCATTGTTATCAATCGCAGGGCATGGACCTGCCAAAACCAAACGACCTTCATTTTTTAAAATATTTAACCGCTCAATGTGTTCAGGGCGTACAGCAATACGCTTTTTTAATGAGTTCTCAACATCTTGGGAAATAACAGCGTACAACATTTTTCAACTCCTAAAGATCTAACACATCTTGCATTGAATATAATCCAGCAGATTTTCCTTCTAACCAGTTAGCCGCACGAACAGCACCATTAGCAAACGTTAGTCGTGATGAAGCCTTGTGAGTAATTTCAATACGCTCACCTTCCATAAAAAAGCTAACCGTATGTTCGCCCACCACGTCGCCGCCACGAATAGTAGAAAAGCCAATGGTCTGACGATCACGGGGCTCTTCAATACCTTCACGACCATATACTGCACATGCAGACAAGTCTCTACCTAAAGCATTAGCTATTACTTCGCCCATCTTCAAGGCTGTACCTGAAGGTGCATCTACTTTGTAACGATGGTGCGCCTCTACAATTTCAATATCGGCATCTTCACCAATAACGCGCGCTGCCATGTCTAATAATTTCAACGACAAATTCACACCAACACTCATATTCGGCGCAAAGACCACTGGAATTTGTTGTGCTGCATTGTTAATTGCCTCAAGCTCTATATTATTAAAACCAGTGGTACCAATAACCATTGCCTTGCCCGCTGTAACACAAGCAGTAAGGTAGTCAAGCGTGGCCTCAGGCCGAGTAAAGTCGATTAATACGTCAAACTGATCAACCACAGAGC
>JAUWPG010000057.1 GCA_030611725.1 Gammaproteobacteria bacterium | reverse complement strand
TTGGCTACCTCTGACGCCTTTTTTTTAGCTATTTCTTTTTCTTTAGCATTGGCTTTGGCTACCTCTGCCGCCTTTTTATCAGCAATTACTTTTGCTTTAGCCTTAGCCACTTTTGCCGCCTTTTTATCAGCAATTACTTTAGCTTTAGCAGTTTGATCTGCTGCTATTTTTTCTTTAGCTAGGCGTTTATTTTCCAGTGCTTGTTCTTTTTCAGAAAGTGGTGGTAGTGAGCCCAACTTAGAAGTATCAATATTCTGTAATATATTTTTATCAAAAACAAGTGTTAAACGATAGCTGATATTGTCTTTCTCATATAAAGTCGAATGGTTAACATAGTCCCATTGGCTATTATGAAATGGGTCGGCAATACTTGGAGAGCCAATTAACGTTTTAACTTCGGTTTTGGACATGCCGACTTTAAGTTGGTTGATGCTATATCTGTCCAGTACAGAGCCTTGATTAACATCTGCTTTAAAGAGGGTCGGTAGTGAAATATCAGGCATTTTTGGCAAAAATGAAGAGCATGCTGATAAGAAGAGTAACGACAATAGAGATAAAGTTATTTTTTTCATGACTTGTTAAGGATTAAAATGTTAAGTTGATTTTACATTAAGGATATTAGGTATGGATGCTCAAGACTTAAAAAGTGCAGGGCTCAAAGTTACACTGCCAAGACTAAAGATTTTAGAAGTTTTAGAGACCAGCGAAAATCATCACATGAGCGCTGAAGATATTTATCGTGCTTTGATTATGCAAGGCGAAGAAGTTGGCGTGGCAACGATTTATCGCGTACTCACACAGTTTGAAAAATCTGGCATGGTTAACAAGCTCAACTTTGACAATGGTCAGAGTGTGTTCGAGTTATCCAATGTGGATCATCATGATCATTTAGTTTGTGTTAAGTGCGGAAAAATTGATGAGTTTTCAGATGATGTTATCGAGCAACACCAACACGATGTAGCCAAAAAACACGGTTATCAATTAACTGATCATTGTTTGTATTTATATGGTCTTTGTAAAGACTGTCAGAGTAATTAAACCTAATTTTAAATGGAAGACTTTATTCTTAGATCGATTTTAGCAGCTGTCGGCATTTCAATTATTGCAGGCTCACTCGGTTGTTTTGTGATATGGAAACGCATGAGTTATTTTTCTGAGTCGATATCACACAGCGCTTTACTTGGTGTGTCATTAGGGCTTGCAAGTGGCCTTGGAATACATTTTGGCTTAGTCTTTGTGGGCGGTATTTTTGCTTTTATGATTGTCGCTTTACAAGAACGTAAATTTCTTTCTAATGACGCCATTCTTGGTATTTTTTCTCACATTGCGCTCTCACTTGGTATTGTGGTCTTAGCATTGGTAGGTGGTGAGAATATTGACTATTTCTCACTTTTATTTGGTGATATTTTATCAATTACTGGCAGTGATATTATTTGGGTATACTCAGTATTGATTGTAATTGTGGGCTTGTTGTCCTTTTTCTGGCAACGTTTATTGTTGCTGACATTAAATGAAGAATTGGCTAAAGCAGAAGGACTAAAACATACCTTTTATCAATTGTTATTTATGCTAATGATTGCGTTGGCTGTGTCTGTTTCTGTGCAAATTGTAGGCGTATTGTTGATTACTTCATTGCTCATTATCCCGCCAGCAATTGCTAGAGTGTTTGCGCGTACGCCAAGCCAAATGGTGTTTCAGTCAATTTTTATTTCAATGGTAGCAGTGATTACTGGCTTAAGCGGGTCAATGTATTATGATATTGCAACAGGCCCAGCAATCGTTATTTCTCTGGGTATTTTATTTGTATTGTCTCAGTTGCTAGCCAGTAAGAATCTAGTTTAGCGTGTCATTTAACTTGGTTAATTGGTTGGTTTGTTGTTCAACAATCAATGGCTCGATAATTGATTCTAAATCACCTTCCATGATTTCAGCCAGTTTATAAAGCGTTAGATTAATACGGTGATCGGTAATACGCCCTTGCGGATAATTATAGGTACGAATGCGCTGCGAACGATCACCACTACCAATCAATTCTTTACGTTGGGATGCCTGATCTTGTTGTTGAACTTGTTGTTGTGCATCTAGAATTCTAGAGGCTAACACTGACATAGCTTGCGCTTTATTTTTGTGTTGCGAGCGACCATCTTGACACTCAACAACCGTGCCTGTCGGGATGTGAGTGACACGTACAGCAGAGTCAGTTTTATTAACATGCTGACCACCAGCGCCACTCGCTCTAAAGGTATCAACACGTACATCACTCATATTGATATTAACCTCTTCAATATTTTCGACTTCTGGCATGATTGCCACCGTACAAGCCGAGGTGTGTACACGACCTTGAGATTCTGTTTCTGGCACGCGTTGTACTCTATGTGCACCAGATTCAAACTTGAGCTTGGAATATACATTGACACCACTAATACGAGCAATTACTTCCTTAAAACCACCATGATCACCAATGTTGGAGCTCATGATTTCTAACTGCCATTTTTGTTTTTCGACATAGCGAGAGTACATTCTAAATAAATCACCAGAGAAAATACTGGCTTCATCACCACCAGTACCCGCTCTAATTTCAATAATAATGTTGCGAGAGTCATTTGGGTCTTTAGGCAGAAGTGCTTTTTTTAATTCAAAATCTAATAATTCTAGTTTTTCCTTACCCTTGGAGATTTCTTCTTTGGCCATGGCGCGCATTTCATCATCGTCTTCAAGCAGCATGGTTTCAGCCGATTCAATATCTTTTTGCGTTGTTAAGTATTGAGTGAATTGCTCGTTAACAGGGGTTAATTGTGCATATTCAATTGACAGATCGCGGAACTTTTTTTGATCTGCAGCCACCTCTGGATCAGACAGCATTACACCCACCTCTTCAAGACGCATAGACAACTGCTCAAGCTTGGTTAAGATAGATTCATTCATGACTTTTTAATTTTGTTTTTAGGGATACAGTTCTTACATTGGTTTAGCTGCACTGCACTTGCTTGTTTGATATTACCAAAGGGTGCGTGTAACAGTTTGTTGGTTAGTTGGTCGGCCAGTTGGCTAATAATTGTAGCTGAATCACCACCATTTTCGAGTTTTTTCAGCGCCACCTCAACTGCGATATCTTTTATTTGGTAAGCATTTTTCTGATAGGATTGAACCACTTTTTCATTAGGCAGTGTTACTAACCAATCGTCAATTTTTTTATTTTGACCAATAATGATCTCTTTAGCGAGTGTTTTCTCTCTATGTCGGTTATCAATATTTTCACTGACCACTTGTTGTAGGTCATCAACCGTGTATAAAAACACATCGTTTAATTGTGCAACCTCAGGCTCAATGTCTCTTGGAATAGCAAGATCTAACATAAACATTGGTTTATGCTTACGGAGTTTAAGGGCTGTTTCAATCAAGCCTTTACCGATGATTGGTACTGATGCAGCAGTGGATGAAATAATAATGTCAGCTTGGTGAACAATACTAGAAAACTGCTTAAGACTTACCGCTTTAGCATCGTAAAGTGAGGCGATTTTTTCAGCATTCTTAACGGTTCTATTTACCACGATCATGTTGCGAACACCTTTCTGATTTAAGTGCTGTGCGCACAGCTCAATCATTTCACCGGCACCAATTAGAATGACGGTTTGTTCGGATAAATCAGCAAAGATTTTTTCACTCAGTTTAACCGCACAATAAGCTGCTGAAACAGGTGAAGAGCCAATCTCTGTATCTGTTCTCACTTTTTTAGCAGTTGAAAATGCATGCTGAAAGAGTTTTTCTAGTAGTTTATTAAGTGTTTCTGCTTCTTTTGCGGTGTGATAGGCGCTTTTAAGTTGTCCCAAAATTTGCGGTTCACCTAAGACCAAAGAATCTAACCCTGTTGCCACGTGGCAAATATGTTCGATCGCATTACTGCCTTCAAAGTAACTTAAATAAGGGTCAAGTTCAGTACGCGCAATATTGTGGGTGTTGGCAAGATAATCACTAAGGATTTCTTCTGCGTTATCACCCTCAACAACGGCATAAACTTCAGACCTATTACAAGTCGAAAGAATTGCACAGGCGCTAACGTCATTAGTATCGTTAAGATGCTTAAGTGCACTGGTTAATTTACTAGGCGCAAATGCAACTTTTTCACGTACTTCAACAGGCGCGAGTTGATGGTTGACACTTAAAATTGCAAAATTCTGCATAAGAATTGATAAAGATCAATAAATAAAACTAAACAAACGCTTGATTATACAAGCTAATGTTAGAATACGCACCATGATTAGAATTTGGTTATTGATTGTACTGTTGAGTGGTTGCAGCATAACGCTTAACAAGCCAACTGTCAAACCAGTAGATACAGTGCAAGTCATTCCTGATATGTGGCAGGCAAAAGGTAGAGTTGGCGGTATTGTAGATCAGCAAGTACAAAATTCTGGATTTGATATTATTTTCAAGGGTGTGTATTACAAATTAACATTAAGCGCTGTACTTGGCTTGGGACAAGTTTTGATAGAATCTAAACCTCAGGGGTTATGGATAGATGGTAAGCTGATTCCGGGTAATTTTAAACAATGGATGACGGCTCAAGTAGGCTGGTATTTTCCAATTACTGAATTACCTTACGTTGTGTTTAAGGGTAGAAAAAAAATGAACAATGATTGGGATGTTGAAATTAGTCGCTATCAACAAATTAATAATATAAAACGTCCAAAATTAATTCGCCTTAAGCACCTCAAAAAACCCATTAAAATTAAGCTAATGTTGGCAGATATCATGCCAATCAATAAATAACAATATGATAGAAGAAGATTCATTAGTAGGCGGACAAGCGCCACACAGAAGTCCTTTAGGAGGGCAAGATCAAGGTAATGAAGATATTGTCATGACGTCAGTACGTCCAGAATCATTGTCTGAATACATTGGTCAAGACGATGTTAAATCACAAATGTCATTATTTATTAAGGCAGCTAAGAAACGTGGTGACGCGCTCGATCATACATTAATTTATGGCCCTCCAGGTTTAGGGAAAACCACCTTGGCGAATGTTGTTGCTAATCAAATGGGTGCAGGACTCAAGCAAACCTCAGGCCCTGTATTAGAGCGTTCGGGTGATCTGGCGGCAATATTAACTAAGCTCGAACCGTATGATATTTTATTTATTGATGAAATTCATCGCCTCAACCCAGTGGTTGAAGAAATTTTGTATCCTGCTTTAGAGGATTTTAAACTTGATATTATGGTGGGCGAAGGTGTGGCTGCACACTCCGTACAGTTAGAGCTACCACCGTTTACTTTGATTGGCGCTACCACACGTGCTGGCATGCTAACTTCACCGCTTAGAGACCGATTTGGCATTGTACAACGTTTGCAATTTTATAAGGTAAAAGATTTACAACAAATCGTTGTACGTTCCGCAGTTATTTTAGGCGTTCAGATTGAAGCAGATGGCGCTCTTGAGATTGCCAAACGTTCACGTGGCACACCACGAATTGCAAACCGTTTATTGCGTCGTGTGCGTGATTTTGCTGATGTGAAAACCAATGGTGTCATTCACCAACAAATTACACATGAAGCGCTGACTACACTTAAAGTTGATGAACGAGGATTAGAGCAACTTGATCGTGATTATCTGTCAATTATGACGCAAAATTTTTCTGGTGGTCCGGTTGGCTTAGACACACTCTCAACCGCTATCGGAGAAGAGCGCGGTACGTTGGAAGATATGGTAGAACCTTATCTAATTCAACAAGGGTTTATTATGCGCACTCCACGTGGACGTAGCGCGACCAATTTGGCTTATTCACATCTGGGTTTGGCTAATCCTGCCAATACAAAAGATCTTTTCAATGAGTGAATTAAGTGTTCGTGTCTATTATGAAGATACAGATAGTGGTGGCGTTGTTTATTATGCCAATTATTTAAAATTTATCGAAAGAGGGCGCACAGAGCATCTTCGATACCCTAAACAAATATAGTTGAACCTTATACCTCTATCTTATTTAAAATAGACATATAAAGTTATTAATGGTTTTATCCATGACTTTTGACAAGCGAAATTAAGCACCCCTTGGTATAAATATAAGAAGGTTTAGTGGATTTTTATATTCTTTGTACGAATTTTTAATAAAAACTCTTGTTAAGATGTTATTGTGAATGCCTTTTTTCAGCATATTCGTATATATACTTTGTACGAAGATTAAGTAAAATGGTAAATTCTATTGCATGTACGAACTTTAACGATGTTCGTAATTAGTTAGTAATGTACGAATATTGAATATAATTCATTTAACTCTGATGAACTTTTAGAAGACACAGCAAAGCACTTGAAAAGGTTGGTATTGTTATTGAGACTTACAAGTCTAGTGGTAATGAGTTGAGCCAGGTAATCCTGTATAAATTCAGAGCGATGGCTAATCTCTATCAACCTTTCCAAATGAATTGAAGTACTTTTCTATTTCATCTTTATCAAAAATATTATATGGCTTATCAGCGTTAGCCAAATCTTTGATTTCATCTTTTATTTTCATTACAGCCTCATTATCTTTTAGATCAATTTCTTCTTTACCATAATGCCAATTAGCTGAATTTTCTTCCTTTTTAAGCTTTCCTTTATCAAAGCCTTCTGCTTTATCTTTTTTGATTTTTTTGCGAGACTCTTCTCTTCTGACTGTTTCTAGTTTTGATTCAATATCGGTAAATTCTTTGTTTTGAATATTATGGTAATCGTATACTTTTTTTGTTATATTGGTTTGGTCTATATAATCATCAAATGATTCAATTAAGATAATTATCCATGCCTCATCTGGGAGTGGTTTACCTTCTTTTTTCATCAGTTTAGGGTGAGGAATTTCCGTTACACAAAAACCTTTGTTATCTTCTGTGTACTTATCTATAGGCTTATATGAGCTTGTCCCATCATTCTTTCCAGAATCAATAAAGACAGCTGTATATTC
>JAUWPG010000023.1 GCA_030611725.1 Gammaproteobacteria bacterium | reverse complement strand
ATTTGCAAAAAATCGCAAATTTTTCTAATGCAATTTTAATGCAAGACGATGCGCATGGATTTGGTGTATTTGAGCCCAATATTCCGAAAAAATCAATCTATATGGCCACTTTAGGCAAAGCAGCGGGCACAATGGGTGCTTTCGTAGCTGGAAGTGACGATTTTATTGAATTTATGATTCAAAAATCTCGACCTTACATCTATACCAATGCTATTTCACCTGCTATTTGCGTAGCGACACTCAAAAGCCTAGACTTAATAAAACAAGGCGATCAAAAAGCCAAATTATTGACCAATATTGATTTTTTGCGAAATTTTTCAACCGCATTAGGCTTGCCAATTGAAAACTCCCATAGTGCCATTCAACCACTCATTATAGGAGACAGTGAAAAAGCACTGAGCATTTCACAAAAGCTGTTTGAAAAGGGTTTTTATGTCAGTGCCATTCGTCCGCCCACTGTGCCAAAAAATACCGCACGATTAAGAATAACGCTAAGTGCTGAGCATACCCAAACCCAAATTGAGCAACTACTTACCCAAATCAAACATGCTCTACAGTAGCACAATAGGCACAGGACAAGACTTGGTCTTACTCCATGGTTGGGGCTTTAACGCCGACTTGTTTAATGATTTGATTGAGACCTATAAAAACCAATATCGTATCACCAAAATTGACTTGCCTGGGCACGGTAGAAGCGACAATGTTGCCGGTGGGATTGAACAGTGGTGTGATGAAATTATTAAAATTCTACCCAGTAATCCCATTTTACTGGGCTGGTCGTTAGGCGGATTATTAGCCATTCATATTGCCAGCAAAATTCAAATCTCAAAACTTATATTGGTAGCCTCCACTCCTAGGTTTATTGCAAATGATGAGTGGCGATTTGGTATTGATAAAAATAACTTTCAAGCATTCTCTGCTACTTTGCAGCTCAATTTGTCCAAAGGATTAAAGCGCTTTGTAAGTCTGCAAACTAAAGACAAAACAAAAATTAAAACACTAAATGCATCGATTGAGTCTTATCCTGCTAACACGAGTGCACTTAATCAAGGATTAAATATCTTATTGGAAACTAATTTGACGAGTCAATTTCTAGCACTGAATGTTGATAGAAAAGTTATTTTAGGAAAAAAAGATACTTTGGTGCCAGCTACAATCTCAAGCTGGTACCAACAACAACATATCGATACAACAATTTTAGACGCAGGCCATCTGCCTTTTTTACACAAAGATTTTTCACTATGAACGAAACTAAATCAGTCGCACCAATATTATTTATTATTTTCAGCCTGTTTTGGATTGCACTGGCAATAAACCCTCTTTATAGAAATGTTTGGATGGCAGAAAACATCATTTTAATGATTGGCTTATACTTTTTAATAACTGGATACACCCGATTTTATTTTAGCAATACTGCGTATTATCTTATTTTTGCCTTTTGCATACTACAAACCATTGGTGCGCATTATAGTTATGCAGAGGTTCCGGCAGGCTATTGGGTTGCGGAGATGTTTGATTTGAGTCGCAACCATTTTGACCGCTTGGTACACTTTGGGTTTGGATTCTTAATTGTATTGCCATTTAAACAAGCACTCTCCAGGTTTGTAACTTTTGCCAATAGGAAAACTGAGTATTTTGTACTGATTATGCTTCTTATAGGTATTAGCGGGTGCTATGAAATTATCGAGTGGTGGTACGCTATTTTGTTTGAACAAACCTTAGAAACTAACGCCTTTCTTGGCTCCCAAGGTGATATATGGGACGCAGAAAAAGATGTTCTACTTTCAGGTATTGGCGCTTGGCTTTACTTGGTTATTTTTGATAAAAAATATCATTGAGTTTTATTTTTCTGCTGACGTGAGTCAAGATGGCAGACGTAGCCATCAGCATCGCCATAATCAATAAAACTCCAGTATCGATCATGCGGATTTTTAACCTTACTTGCATGCTTAATAGGGCACCAAAATTGCTCTGTTAATGAAGCCAGCTCTACCACGTAACTTAACAAACCGCCTGCATAGCCACAATACACACAATTAAATTTTTCAAAAATATTTAAATAGCCCAGCTTGTGTCGATCAACCACGATATGGTCGCTTCTTTTAATTTTTTTAATTTTATAAATAGGAAAGCAAACGTACTGATACAAAGAGGCCAATAAATCCAATAAAACCAAAGGCACAATCATGGCATAAACAATGGGTATTGTCACAATGTATAACGGGTTAGCGTTAGCTAAATAACGCAGGGCACTGGTTTTTAATTTTTTGTGTGTATTATGCAGAGTTTTCTCAAAACTCACTTTATTTTTACGAAGTTGATAATTAAACTGTGCTCTTTTTTCTTCAACATCAATCTCTAACTTTTGTTTGATTTGGGAAAATTGATCAATAAGATTTTGAATGGCTGTATTAGGCATAGTCAAAAAAGATAAGGAGTAAGGTCATTAATTTTAACTGACTATATTGATTTTGTGACTATCTATATAGATATTATTTGAGTATAATTTCTAAAAAGTAACAAACCTTGGAGAAAAGTATGGCTGCAGTTGTTGGTGTTATTATGGGCTCTAAATCAGATTGGCCGACCATGAAAAATGCAGTAGAAATGCTAGAAGAATTTGGCGTAGCTCATGAGGTACAAGTTGTTTCTGCACATCGCACACCGGATCTTATGTTTGAATACGCGGCCACAGCTAGTGATCGTGGCTTGAAGGTGATTATTGCAGGCGCCGGTGGTGCGGCGCATTTACCTGGCATGATAGCTGCCAAAACGATTGTACCAGTACTTGGCGTACCCATTCAATCGCGCGCACTAAATGGACAAGACTCTTTACTGTCCATTGCTCAAATGCCTGGTGGTATTCCAGTAGGCACGCTAGCCATTGGCGAGGCAGGTGCTAAAAATGCTGGTATTTTAGCAGCACAAATTATTGCCAATGAAGACGAGGCAGTTAAAGCCAAAGTGGTTGCCTTTAGAGCCAAACAAACACAAGACGTTTTAGACAATCCTAATCCTGCAGTATAAAAGATGAAAATAGGCGTACTCGGCGCAGGCCAGTTGGGCAGAATGATGGCTATATCTGGTTATCCACTTAATCATCAATTTGGATTTTCTGGCAATTCCCTTGATGAACCGGCAGCACTATTAGGCCATATGTTTGCGCTTGAGGATAATGCAGATTATATTGAATCTTTAGTGGCATTTGCCGATGTAATCACTTATGAAAGTGAGAATACCGATGTTGATATGGTTAAAGAAATCAATAAAGATGTTGTGGTTTATCCAGGTGAAAAATCACTATTTATCACTCAGCATCGCGGGCGTGAAAAAGCTTTATTTGACCAACTAAGTATCCCTTGCGCACCTTATCAAATGGTGAATTCATTAGCCGATCTTAAAAAGGCAGTTAAAGATATTGGACTGCCCGCCATTTTAAAAACAGCAACTGGAGGCTATGATGGTAAAGGTCAATTTTTAATGCGTAGCGCAGATCAAATCAAAGAAGCGTTTGAGAGTATGAGTGGTGTTGAATTCATTCTTGAGGGTTTTGTTAATTTCAAGCGTGAGCTGTCTTTAATTGCGGTTCGTGGGCTTGACAATGATCATAAATATTATCCATTAGTTGAAAATACACACCATAACGGCATTTTAAGATTGACCATCGCACCCGCTCAAAATATTAACCCTGAAGTACAAAAAACAGCCGAACATTACATGCAAACCCTGCTCGATGAAATGGAGCATGTGGGGGTGTTGACTATTGAGCTGTTTGAAACTGAAAATGGCCTAGTGGTAAATGAAATGGCGCCACGTGTACATAATTCTGGACATTGGAGTATTGAGGGTGCTAACACTTCTCAATTTGAAAATCATGTGCGTGCGATTACTGGCATGCCACTCGGTGATACCACGCCAATACATGCATTCAGTGCCATGGTGAATATTATTGGAAAAAATGGACCCACTGAAATTGCACTTAATATGCCAAATGCACACTTGCATTTGTACGATAAGGCGAAACGTGCCGATCGTAAATTAGGCCATATCACTATTACAGCCGATTCTCAAACTCAATTGGCTACCAGTATTGAAAAATTAAAAGACTTCTTACCTTAATTTTTACTAAACAACTTAAATTGCTCTACCAATCCACTTTCTAATTGATAAGCTTCTTTTTCGTTGATGGGTTTATCACGTAGATGCTGAATTACATGAATCATCTCGTGACAAAAGGTGGTAATAAATTGATTGGTATTTAGGCTTTTCTCAATATCGATATAAAACTTTCCTTCGCCTTCATAGTCGATCCAGGCTTGCGCACCTTCGACTGATTTAATCTTAAGGTCGATATCAATGAATTTTTTAATTTTTAATGCTTGCGAACAGAAAGTGTAGAGCCTCTGAGAGAGTTGTTGTTGCGATTGGGAGCCACCTTCAATATAAATCACAGCTATATTCTATTGGCTTGTTAGCCAAAACGTTTGTCTAGATAAGCCATAATATCAGATGATTCATACATCCAAGTAATATCATCACCTTCTTTAATGCGCAAACAAGGTACTTTAACTTCTCCACCGCCAGCCAAAAGTTCAGCGCGAAATTGGCCCGCTTGTACGTTACGGGTTTTCATTGGTAAATTAAGTCGTTTGACGGCTCTACGTGTTTTGATACAAAATGGGCAAGCATAAAATTGATAAAGTTTTAAAGATTCAACTTGCTGATTAACATCGGCCTGCTCCACCTCGGTACGCTTTAATTTCTTTGGCGAAAAGATCCAGTCAATCAATACAATCAATCGACCCAAACCTTCTCTCATCCCTTTAATTAAAATTTTCATTTTTCCTCTCTTGCTTTATATGCTATTAATGTGTTTTCTAGTAAAGTTGCAATTGTCATTGGCCCAACACCGCCAGGTACTGGCGAGATCCATGCGGCTTTATCTTGTACTGCGTCAAAATCAACATCGCCGACTAATGTACCATCATCCAGTCGGTTAATGCCAACATCGATAACAATTGCATCGTTTTTGACCCAATCGCCCTGAATCATTTTCGGAACACCGGCTGCAACCACAACAATATCAGCTTGTTTAATTTTACCGCTTAAATCTTGAGTTTTGCTATTACAAATGGTCACCGTTGCTTGTGCATTTAAAAGCTCCATCGCCATTGGACGACCTACAATATTGGAGGCGCCAACTACCACACAATTTTTACCCATCAAGTCTATGCCAATTGTTGCAAGCATTGTCATTACGCCTTTAGGTGTACACGGGCGTAAATTCGCTTTATTTTGCATTAATTTTCCGATGTTCTCACTGTGAAAACCATCAACATCCTTATTAGGATTAATTGCTTCAATCACTTGATTAGCATCTAAATGCTTAGGCAATGGTAACTGTACCAATATGCCATCGATTTTATCGTCATTATTTAATCGATCAACTTCGGCCAGGAGTTCACTTTGAGTGATATCGGCGTGTTTATTAATTTTTTCAGCATAAAAACCAACCTCTTTACAAGCGTTGTCTTTATTACGAACATATACCACAGAGGCAGGATCATTACCAACCAAGATTACAGCCAACCCAGGCTTTCGATCGAGTGTCTTAACTTGAGCTGCTATGCTCATTCTTAATTGTTTTGCAATTTGTTTACCGTCAATAATCACTTTAACGCCTCTCTTACTTTTTCTAAATCCTCGGCAGTATCCACACCAAAACCCGTTGTAGAGCATGCAGGTGCCACATGAATATCAAAACCTTCATTAAGTACGGTGAGTTGTTCTAATTTTTCTGCTTGCTCATAAGCCGAACTGTCCATGGTTAAATACTGTTTAATAAAACCTGATCGATAGGCATAGATGCCAATATGCTTAAAGCATATTGATCTATCAAAATCATCTTCTCTAAAAGCAGGAATTGGCGAGCGGGAAAAATACAACGCTTTGCCAAATTTATCAAACACCACTTTAACGCAATTTGGATCTAGGTACTGCTCCTTATCGATTACGTTTTCACATAAGGTGGCCATTTGCATGTTGCTACTGGCTAAATTGCTAGCCACTTGTTCAATCACCTTGGCGCCTAACATCGGCTCATCACCCTGGACATTAACAATAATTTCATCATCGGCAATTGACAGCTTCTCTAGTGCCTCTGCAAGTCGGGAAGTGCCTGAGGCATGGTGGTCACCCGTCATACAAGTAATCGCACCAAAATCATTGGCAACAGCTTCAATGCGTACATCATCTGTAGCAATAATCACGCTTGATGCGCCGCTATTTTTGGCATTTTCATAAGTGTGTTGAATCAGTGGCTTGCCATGAATGTCTTGAAGAAGTTTTGCATTCAGGCGAGTGGATGCGTAACGTGCGGGAATAATAACAGTAAAAGCCATTAGCTTATTTTTCGAGCCTCTTCAATGAGTAAAACTGGAATACCATCAACAATTGGGTAAGCCAAACCACTGATATCACAAACAAGCTCATCACCCACTTGCTTTAGTGGGGCTTTGCTTTTAGGGCAAACCAATAATTTTAATAGTGCTTCGTCAATCATAATAAATTTGTTAATTCAGTTAAAAAATCATCGCTTAATTCAGCCTCAACCTGTAAATACCACATTTGATCAGTTGCGAATTCTCTACATTTTACACAATCCTTAGCAGTCATAAGAATAGGATAGCCAGTGTCAAATTCCAAGTCTTTTTTCGTAAATGCATGATGGTCGGAGAAAGCATGCGATTTCACCTTGATCCCAAGATTGGTTAACGTATCAAAAAACCGCTGTGGATGACCAATACCGGCAACACCATAACAAGTTTGATTATTAAAAAAATCAAGCGTCTGCTCTTGATTGGTGGCAACGTTGAAAAACTTGATAGGTTTTAATATTGAAGTAATTTCTCCCACATGTTGTGCACCATTATTAATGACAAAATCCACTGTTTTTAATCTTGATGGTGATTCTCTGAGTGGGCCGGCCGGCAGAAAAAAACCATTACCAAAACGTCGATCACCATCCACAACAGCAATTTCAACCTGCCTGCCCATGGCATAATGCTGCAAACCATCGTCACTAATAACAAGGTTAACGTTATCTCTGATGATCAAATCTTTCACCGCTTGAGCGCGATCAGTATTCACCACCACTGGCACTTGAGACTGTATGGCAATGAGTAAGGGTTCATCACCTGAAAGGTAGGCATCTGTATTTTGATCCACCGACAAACTGCCCTGATAAGAGCCACCATAACCACGTGACACCATACCAACTCGTTTGCCTTGTTGCTTAAAATGATTCACCAGCGCAATAACAATAGGTGTTTTACCACTACCACCAACGGTAATATTGCCTACCACAATCACAGGCACATTAAAATTGTTGATGGTTAGCAAGCCTATTCGATAGAAAAAACTTCTAAACACAGACACAACATAAAAAATACCTGAGATTGGTAATAACAAGTAATTTAGAACACCGCGAGTGCTTAAATTCATATTAGCCACTCAGAAATTTTATTCTTGGTGTTGTACTTTGTTTCACCGTAACGTAACGATATTGCTAAAATTAAAAAGATAACCGCTAAACGGTGTGTTTTAAAAAAAACACCTATCATTACACCTAATTCTAAATAGATAGATAACAATAAGATGTCCTTAAGCAAAACGAAACCAGAATCGTGCTGCATGATGATGACCAGGTACTCACTCACAGCAGGCCATACAATGGTGCCACCGATAACAAACAAGTCTATCACATAAGGTATTTCAATTAGCATATCACCCAATTAGTTAATCTTATTTTTAATTGTTGGGCTTATCATATCGCTTTCCTTTATTCACCTTTAAAGTGTTAATTATGACAAAATATCACCACCATGAGTGTTGAATTTAAGATTTCCAATCAATATTTGCGTTCTAATCGCAAAAAAGGATTCGTCTCTTTTATTTCTGGCGTCTCTATGATGGGTTTAATTTTAGGCGTTATGACATTAATCACTGTGTTATCAGTGATGAATGGATTCCATAAAGAGCTTAGAGACCGGGTACTAAGCGCTATTTCACACTCAACCATTAGTGAGTATGGAGGCGCTCTTAATAACTGGGAAGAATTAAGGCTAGAAATTAATAAGCACGAAAACGTAGTGAATTCATCGCCTTATATTGAGCGCTACGGATTACTTAGTATTAACAACAAAGCAAAAGGCATTAGTGTTCGAGGCATTGATCCGATATTAGAACAGCAGACCTCAGTACTGTTAAACAAAATTAAGTCTGGTGAGGTTGATTTGTCTGGTGCTAATATTATGATTGGATCAGGTTTGGCGACGCAACTTGGCACAACAGTTGGTGAAAAGATCACCTTACTCACACCAGAAATATCCAGCAATATTATTGGTATTCAGCCTCGATTTAAGCGTTTTACAGTTAGCGGTATTTTTAATGCGGGCATTAATGAATATGACAACAATTTGGCTTTTATTCATCTTAATCAAGCACAAAAATTATATTCGATGAAAGGTAAAGTGTCCGGGATACGCCTAAAGGTAGACGACCTATTCGAGGCCAAGAGGATTACCGCTGAAATCGTTAATAAGCTTGATAAAGAGCGTTATTATGGTGTTGACTGGATGCAGAAAAAGGCTAATTTCATCAAAGCACTCAACCTTGAAAAGCAAATGATTGGTGTTATCTTATCGCTAATTATCGCGGTGGCTGCTTTTAATATTGTGTCGATGATGGTGATGGTAGTGACCGACAAAAAAGCCGATATCGCCATTCTTCGTACCATCGGCATGACGCCAAAACGCATTGTGAGAATATTCTTTTACCAAGGCATTACGATTGGGGTTGTGGGGATTGTAATCGGGGTAATTTTAGGCGTTGCACTTTCACTCAATATCGAATCTGTGGTTAGTGGTATTGAATCAATTTTAGGGTTTCAATTTTTCCCTGAAGACGTTTTCTACATTAATCGTTTCCCTTCTGAGATTCACAACATGGATATAGTAAAAGTAGCGATTGGTGCTTTTATTTTGGTTATTATTGCTTCGATTTACCCTGCAAAACGTGCTGGAAAAGTAAAGATATCTGAGGTACTAAACCATGAATAAAATTATTGAGTGTCAAAATCTTAACTATAGTTACAATGACGGGAAAAATGAAACTTCTATACTCAACACACTCAACCTAAGTGTTAACTTAGGAGAATCGATTGCTATTTTAGGGCAGTCAGGTTGTGGAAAATCTACATTACTCAATTTATTAGGTGGTATTGATAAAGCTAGTAGTGGCAAAGTGCTACTGAATAACACTAATTTAGCCACACTTAATGAGGAGCAAATAACGAAACTTCGCGCTCAACATCTAGGTTTTATTTATCAATTTCATCATCTACTCAAGGATTTCAGCGCACTTGATAACGTAGCACTGCCACTATTGATTCGTGGCGACAATAAAAAAATAGCAATGATAAAAGCCAATGAACTGCTCACAAATATTGGTTTAAAAAATAGACTAAATCACCGACCATCAGAACTGTCTGGGGGTGAGCGTCAGCGTGTTGCTATTGCGCGTGCATTGATCACTAATCCGAGCTGTGTATTGGCTGACGAGCCAACGGGTAATTTAGATGAAAAAAATGCTGCCGATGTTTTATCGATAATGATTAAACTTAATCAAGTACAAAATTCAGCATTAGTGATCGTGACACATGATGAAAAAATCGCCACTAAAATGCAACGCATACTAACTTTGGAAAACGGGCAACTTAACGAATCTTAGAGTCAGTTCTGACCAAGGCGTTACTGTCGTCCACATAGCACAGTTTTGGTGCGTAATTTTGAAGCTCTTGCTCATCATACTGCGCATAGACGGCAATAATCAACAAATCACCCACATCTGCTTTATGGGCAGCAGCGCCATTCACTGATATTACACCAGAGTTATCCTTACCACGAATCGCATACGTGGTAAAGCGATTTCCATTGTTGATATTATAAATTTGAATTTGCTCAAAAGCACCAATGCCTGCCGTATCTAACAATACTCCATCAATTTCACAGGAGCCTTCATAGTCCACTTCACTGGCAGTAGTGGTAACACGATGAAGTTTGGCTTTTAAAAATGTGCGTTGCATAATGTATTTATTTTAAAGTAAATCAAGCGGGATATTTTTTGAAATTTGATAAGGAAAATTGATTTTAGAATGCAGGCAACATGTTACAAGTGATAAAAAAAATTAACACAGTAAAAAGTAAAAAATTAGCCTAGGAATTGAATCATAATACCTGCGGCAATCGCTGAGCCAATTACACCTGCAACATTAGGGCCCATTGCATGCATGAGTAAGAAATTATGTGGGTTGGATTCTAAACCAACTTTATTCGAAACACGCGCCGCCATTGGTACTGCTGATACACCTGCTGATCCAATAAGTGGGTTGATCTTATTTTTACTAAACACATTCATCAGTTTTGCCATTAATAAACCACAGGCTGTACCAATTGCAAAAGCCACCATGCCTAATAACAAGATTCCTAATGTATCCATCTTTAAAAACTCACTCGCTATTAATTTAGAGCCAACTGCCAGACCTAGGAAGATGGTCACAATATTAATCAAAGAATTTTGCGTAGTGTCACTCAAACGATCAACCACACCAGATTCTTTCATTAAATTACCAAAAGCAAACATGCCCAGCAATGGAGCTGCGTCAGGTAATAATAATGCCACCAGCATCAACAACATAATTGGGAAAATAATCTTTTCAGTTTGAGACACTTCGCGTAATTGCACCATTTCAATTTGACGTTCTTTTTCGGTGGTCAGTGCACGCATAATCGGTGGCTGAATAAGTGGCACTAACGCCATATAAGAGTATGAAGCTACAGCAATGGCGCCAAGTAAATCAGGCGCAAGTTTTGAAGCCACGTAGATACTGGTCGGACCATCTGCACCGCCAATAATACCAATCGCCGCTGCATCTGTTAGACTGAAATCAAAAATTCCAACTGTGGTCAAACCAATAGCACCTAATAGCGTCGCAAAAATACCAAACTGTGCAGCTGCGCCTAGTAGTAACGTTTTAGGATTAGCGAGCAATGGCCCAAAATCTGTCAATGCGCCAACACCCATAAAAATAATCAATGGTGCAATACCGCTTGCGATTGCAATCGAATAAAACGTATATAACATGCCATCTTTATAACCCAAATCATTTGCTATTTGAATTGTAGAAATATGTACAGTACTTGTTGAATCCTTAAATGCGGTATAAATATCTGCACCCGTTTCCCAGCTGGACAATAGTAGATTTTTTGCTAACGCTTGCAATACCATAGGGTCATTAGTGTAGATAGCATTTCCAACAGAAGATAGTGCCAATCCAGAGCCAGGAATATTGGCCAAGATTGCGCCAAAACCAATTGGTAATAATAACAACGGCTCAAAACCCTTAACAATGGCTAAGTATAAGAGCAACATACCCACTAACAACATAAGCCCTTGACCCAGATCCATTTGATACAGGCCTGTGTTAAGCCAAAGTGTGTTTAATTGCTCCATACTAAATTATGCCAATGTTAACAATGTTTGACCCACAGTAACGGTATCACCTTCTTTAACACTAACATCCGTTACAACACCGCCTCGAGCAGTCCTGATTTCAGTTTCCATCTTCATTGCCTCTAAAATAACCAGTACATCGCCTTCAGCAACTTTTTGATTAACTGATACCATTACTTTCCAAATATTACCAGAGAGGGGCGCACCAATTGCCTCACTGCCAGTAGCTGGTACATCTGTCACAATTTCTTTTGCAGCTGACGCACTAGATATCAGTGCATCGGATGCAGCTTTCATCGAAGTAATATCACCACCAGCAGAGACCTCAACAGCATAAGAAGTGCCTTTAAACGAAACTGTATACACACCCTCTTCATTGTCTGACTTAGAGTCATTTTCATTCAATTGTGGTGCCGGTTCAAAGAAATCAGGATTATTGCGATTTTCCAAAAATAAAGTACCCACTTGCGGGAAGAGCGCATAAGTCAACAAATCGTCAATTTTATTAGCAGCCAAAGTAATGCCTTTGTCTGCAACGACCTTGTCAAATTCTTGCCCAAGAATGTGCATTTCTGGTGCAATGTTATCTGCTGGTCGACAGGTAATTGGCAACTCACTGCCTAACACTTTTGCTTGCAATGCCTGATCAACTGGTGCTGGCGTTGAGCCATACTCGCCTTTTAAAATACCTGCCGATTCTTTGGTAATGGTTTTATAACGCTCACCCGTCAACACATTAAGTACAGCTTGTGTGCCTACAATTTGTGAAGTTGGCGTTACTAATGGAATATAACCTAAATCTTTACGAACTCGTGGAATCTCGACCATCACCTCGTCAATTTTATCTGAGGCATTTTGCTCGCGCAGTTGGCTTTCCATGTTGGTCAACATGCCACCTGGTACCTGCGACAGAAGGATTCTTGAGTCTACACCCCTTAATGAGCCTTCAAACTGTGCATATTTACAACGGATTGGCCTAAAGTAAGCATCAATTTCTTCCAGTTTTTCAAGATCTAACCCTGTTTTTCTTGGACTATTTTCTAAAATAGACACCACGGAATTGGTTGCAGAATGGCCATAAGTCATACTCATAGAGCCGATAGCTGTATCAACACGATCAATGCCTGCTTCAACTGCTTTGATAATACTGGTTGTCGACAGACCTGTGGTTGCATGTGCATGTAACTGAATTGGAATATCGACTGCAGCTTTTAATTTCTTAACTAAATCATAAGCAACATAAGGTTGTAACAAACCTGCCATGTCTTTAATGCACAACGAATGCGCACCCATGTCTTCAATCTCTTTGGCCATATCGATCCATGTTTGCATGGTATGAACCGGACTTACTGTGTATGAAATTGTGCCTTGAGCATGCTGACCTAATTTAATGGTTTGATCCGTTGCCGTTTTAAGATTGCGCATATCGTTCATGGCATCAAAAATACGGAAAACATTAACACCATTATCAACACAACGATCAACAAATTTACGCACTACATCATCACTGTAATGTCGATAACCTAATAAATTTTGGCCTCTAAGCAACATTTGCTGGGGCGTATTCGGCATCACTGCCTTAATCTCACGAATTCTATCCCAAGGGTCTTCGCCTAAATAACGAATACAAGAGTCAAACGTTGCTCCACCCCAAGACTCTATTGACCAATAACCAATCTTATCAAGCTTATCTGCAATCGGCAACATGTCATCAATACGCATGCGTGTCGCAAATAACGATTGGTGTGCGTCTCTAAATACAAGCTCAGTAATTTCAACTGGCTTGTTTCCCATATTATTGGATTTTTTAGTGATATTTTTTAAAAAATTTAACATGGTTTTCACGCCCCTCTATGCATCTTGATGGCCTGCTCAATCACAAACTTGGTCTCTTCATCTAATTCATCTTTTAAGCTTAAATTATCGTCATGATGATTATCATCTTGTGTCGATTTGCCTATTTTTTGAATCACAATTGACATAAATTTGGTCACAAACACCAATAAAGTCAGAAACAGAAATACAAAACCCATGCCAAACAAGGTAAGGTTAAGTGCTTCTGCAATAAGATCTGCTTGTTGTTCCATATTACTCATTTTAATTTAATTTGGTACCGATGGACGGGATCGAACCGTCACTCCCGAAGGAACTGGATTTTGAATCCAGCGTGTCTACCAATTCCACCACATCGGCAATATTACTTGTGTCTAAAGGTAATTCTGCCTTTGGTCAAATCATAAGGTGTCATTTCTACGGTAACTTTATCACCTGGTAAAATACGGATATAGTGTTTTCTAATTTTCCCAGAAATATGTGCCAATACACTGTGTCCATTTTCCAACTCAACCGTAAAGGTGGTATTTGGTAGTTTTTCTCTCACCACCCCTTCTAACTCAATATAATCGCTTTTTGACATTGTGTGTCTTTATCTCAACTTAGTAAATTGAATCATTTTACCCGATTGTCTAGCCTTAGACAAAAAAAGGGAAAGGCTACGATATTATCCAAATAAGCTATAATTAGCGTATTTTTAGCTCATTTTAATAGCCAATGAAAACAAGTTTTGAATTTTTTCCACCAAGAACAGAAAAAGGCAAACAAACTTTGGCTCAAGTTCGACAAGAATTAAGCGTTGTGAGTCCAGAATATTTTTCGGTGACCTTTGGTGCTGGTGGTACCACACATGAGGAAACTTTAGAAACTGTGTTGGATATTCAAGCAAATGATGGAATTTCAGCGGTACCACATTTATCGTGCATCGGCTCTGAAAAAAGCAAAATAATCGAACTGCTTGATCAATATAAAGCCGCGGGCATTAATCATATTATTGCACTACGTGGTGACATTCCTTCTGGTATGCGTGATATTGGTGATTTTCACTATGCCAACGAATTGGTTGAATTTATTAAATCTCAATACAACAATCACTTTCATATTCAAGTGGCAGCTTATCCAGAATCTCACCCACAAGCTGAAAATATTCAGACTGATCTTGAACATTTTGCCAATAAAGTTAAAGCAGGTGCAGATGCAGCCATTACTCAATACTTTTATAATGCTGATGCTTATTTTAGATTCAAAGATGACGTCCAAAAGCTTGGTATCGATGTGCCGATTACACCAGGCATTATGCCAATTACCAACCATGCGCAATTGGTCAGATTTTCTAATATGTGTGGTGCGGAAATTCCTAAATGGATTTTAGAAAGATTGAAACTTTATGAGAATGATTTAGATTCACTCAGTGCATTCGGTACCGAAGTGGTGCTAGGTTTATGTCAAACTCTGAAAGACCAAGGAGTAGATAGTTTTCACTTCTATTCAATGAATCGAACTGAACCATCGTTATTCATTGCAAAAAACTTGCTTTAGTGCTGATCTCCAACCCAGCTTTTTAGCTTATGTAGGCGCTCTCTATCTTTAGAGTGACAATGTTCTTCTAGTAAATCTAGACGCTCAGACAACTCTTTAAATACTATTTCGTAGTGATGTCTCTTAATCTTTTCCTTGTAAAGTTTTGTTTTTAAACCGGCAATAATGGTTTTAAAGGATTTTGTAGCTTCTGATTGAGCAATATCGATAGCGGCAGACTTAAACATCGATTTGTTCTTAATTTGCTGCATTTTTTCAATGAGCTTATCTTGTTCAGAATGAAAATTAATATTCGGATAGGCCAGCCTTAAACTATCGGTCGTAACATAACCTTCATGGGTCTGTAATTTCCCAGTATTAATTTGATCTTGAATTTCAAAACGACTAATACTTAATATTTTTGCCGCTGTAGATACACTTAATTTAACCACTCTTTACCCCCCGATAGAGTTAATAATGTCGACAATTTAACTCGGTTGTTTTCATTTGTCAAGTGTATTATATTTTGCTAATTTTAATTGATGAATTTTTGCAACAACACCATGATCATTCGGCTCTATAGCAACAAATACTCTTAAAAAATCAACAGATTTTGCAAAATTTCTAATTCTCTCACTTAAAACAATTAAGGGGGTTTTTTGTAATTTATTAAGTAAATTCACCTCAATATTATTAACCAAATTCATCATAGCTACTAAACTTTCAATACTGGTAATAACAATCATAGAATCGTGATTATTTGACAACTGTACTAAAGAATTACGATGTAATTGGGTAGTTGTACATTCAACTCTTTCATAAACTTCAGCATATTCAACTGTATTGAATTGCTTGACCAAGCTTTCTTTTAAAGTTTCTCTGCCACCAACACCTCTAAAGATCAAAATACTTTTATTCTTCAGTTGCCTAACTTCGGTCAATGCCAACAATGCTTCACTTGACGCATTGCTTCTTGGATATGCATCAACCTGAAACCCGCAACTCATCACCTTACTAGCTGTTGCTTCACCCACAGCAAAAACTTGGCAGTGCTCTAAGTTTAGCCCTTCTAGCACCTTGACACCATAATCGACCGCATTCGCACTAATAAATATGATTGCATCATAATGATCATGTAAAGGAGTGGCATCCAAAGCTTTAATTTCTAATGTTGGAAATAGAATTGGCTGATCCCCACCATCTAGAATTAAATGCTTTAATGGCTTAGATTGGGACAGTGGTCGAGTTAATAAAATGTTCAAAATAAGACTCTATCCCCCTAATAACCTAACAGCTCTGCAATAATACGAATTTTATTCAGCGTGTCGCTTTCTGCAAATCTACCAATGAATATGGTTTTGGTATTAATACTGGCTACCTCTTCTAAGTAAGCGCGTATTTGTTTTTCGCTCCATGCTGTAGAGGAATACAAAACTGGCATTCGATTAAAAGTTAAAACTTTCCCCATGGTGTTCTTTTCTTGCATGTCAAGCTTAAGCGGCTTAGACGATTGAAAGCAAATTTGATAACCTTTTAATAACTCCATCACAGATTTTTTAGGTGCTTCATCCACTTTACAAAATAAGGTAAAGTATTGCTGATAATCTACCACAGTAGACAATAATGCCGTTAATCTCTCTACATTTGTTAATTGTGCGTGCTCAATCGACAGCACCAGTTCAAACTCTTCACCAGTTTCTTCTATGTCTTCAAAGATTTGATCAAGATCCTCATCTGTATCAATCGGCAAAGACAAAGCTTTAAACAATGCGGAATAATAATCAAAACGCCAGTCTGATGGTAGGTCATCTGGATAAAAATCACCTTGCAGATCTAAACCGCTACGACCAATTAAAAATTCTGTTTTACTCATTGAGGCTCTAATCCATTTATAATGGTTGAAAAATTACATAGTGTATAAAACATGGCAGATATTCTACTACCAATTATTGCTCTATTATCAGGTTTTATACTTTTAATTTGGAGCGCAGATGTATTCACTGAAAATGGTGCAAAAATTGCCAATATATTTAAGGTTTCACCACTGATTATTGGGCTCATTATCTTTGGTTTCGGCACTTCAGCACCTGAAATGTTGGTATCTGG
>JAUWPG010000030.1 GCA_030611725.1 Gammaproteobacteria bacterium | reverse complement strand
AAAATATTTAACTACTGTGCTGGCTGTCACTCTCCAATCGGCGTATTGACAGGTACAGTGAGTTGGGACAAGAAAACCAATACATTTGATATTTCTGAAAAAGCAGCTCGAGGCGTTACTTGCGATGTCTGTCATAGTATTGCTGGTGCTGTACCGCTTGAGGACACACTCACTTCAGAGCATGGTAACGGTTCGCACATTATAGACACCGAGACCCATATTAAATATGGTCCACTTAAAAATTCAAAATCTCCTTACCATCAAACCCAATATTCAGAATTACACACAAAGGCAAATCTATGTGCCAGTTGTCATAACATTATTCATCCAGTGAATGGCACACCAATTGAGCGAACTTATGATGAATGGCGTGTATCACCCTACGCTCAAAATAAAATTGTTTGTCAAGATTGTCACATGAACTCAGTTGAGGTGGCAATACAAATTGCAAAAACTTTGAAACGCCCTGAAACTTTTAAAAATTACAAAGCACAACTAAGTGGTAAAGCCTCCACACTTGGTACTGAAAAACATAGTGTCGTACACTCTCATGAATTTGTAGGTGGCAATGTTATTATTTCCTCATTAATGGAACCTAATAGCTTGCGTAAACGTAAACACGCTGATATTGCTAAAAAGCGCTTGCAAAATGCTGCAGAACTCACGCTGCACTTTGAGCAAAGAGGTGATAAATTATTCAAATTAGGAGTTGATGTTTATAATGTTGGCGCAGGTCACAACCTACCTACCTCTTTAACTCAAGTTCGTCATATCTGGATTGAAGCTACAATCACAGATGACAAAGGTAGGGTCTTATTTGAGACTGGAAAGCTAGACTCTCACCGTGATTTTGATGAAGAAAAAACCGTGGTATTTAAAAGTTGGGCTGTTGATAAAAAAGGCAAAGAAACACACGACCCCTGGGACATTAATCATATTGTTAGAGATACGACTATCCCGCCGAAAGGCCATAGTAAGCATGAATTTATTTTCTCCAACAAGAACAATGCTAAACAGATTAATGTTGATGTAAAGCTTAATTATCGCTCAGCAACTCAGCATTTTGTAGATTCATTACTGGGCAACGATGCGCTAATAATTCCTACAATCACTATGGAACATACTTCTAATACTTATGTCCAACAAGGAGATAGCTGGAACAAGCTTGTGAAAAGCTATAAAACACCAGAAGAAATTGAGAATAACTAATGTCAAACTATATTAACGAGTTCCAGGGTCGCTTTATTGGCATTATGCAATGGAGTGATTGTAACGCCCTACTTCAAAAACTAATTGAGCATCCGAATGATTGGTATTTATACGATACTTTAAACCCAGTGCCAGAGAATCAAGTAGACGCAGATGAACTTATTAAAAAACTTAAAGCAATTAAAGTCATACTCACTAATGAACATCAAGAAAGATATTGCGGAATTGTCTATACTAACGACTTAGAAAATCCAAGTTTTGTTAAGATTTTTCATCCTAAAAATATAGGGAAGTCTTGCGGTAGTAGTGAATATCCACCTATACCTAAATGGCTAATGTCTAAAACTAAACCTGAAGATCTGCTTGCGAAGTTTGGACCACCCAACAAAAAAAGTGGGTTTTATTTCTAAATTTCTAAAGTCTTATTAAAGGTTTTTTTCTTTAAAAGCAAAAAAAATCTAGTGGTTTTCACTAACTTGATTGATTGTGTACTTAGGAATTTCTATCACTAGATCGGTATCCTCTACAATCGCCTGACAAGACAAGCGAGAATCTGGATCTAAACCCCAAGCTTTATCCAGTAAATCATCCTCAATTTCATCTGATGCTTCAATGTCATAAAAACCTTCGCGAATATACACATGACAAGTTGTACATGCATTGGACATCTCGCAAGCATGCTCGATTTCAACATCGTTAGCTAACAAGGCATCACAAACACTCACACCTGAATCAACTTCAATCACAGTACCTTCTGGGCATAATTCATGGTGAGGCAATACAATAATTTGTGGCATATTTTTTCCTTTTTTTTAAAACTCGTCAACATTGTGGCCTTTCATGGCCTTCATTACGGTGGTGTTCATACGTATCTCAACAAACTTTTCACTATTTTTTTCCAATTGGGCAATCGCAGCTTTAATGACCTTCTCGTCATCATCTTCACTTACTTTTTCTAAGTTAGACCTTGCTTGAAGAATATTTTTGATCATTTTATCATCTAACATGTGTTTGTCTCTTTCCAAAGCAGAATCAATCGCCTCCAGTGTGCGTTTAGCATCAACTTGTATTTCATACAGCTGTCTGGCCTCAATATCGTTTTTGGCAAATAGAATAGAGTCCTTAAGCATTTTTTCCATCTCAGCATCTGTTAAGCCATAAGACGGCTTGATCTTAACATTGGCCTTCACACCAGATACCAGTTCTGTTGCACTGACTGATAACAAGCCATCAGCATCTACTTGGAATTCAACACGAATGCGCGCATTGCCTGCCACCATCGGTGGTATGCCTCTAAGCTCGAATTTACCAAGTGAGCGGCAATCTTTTACCAATTCTCGTTCACCTTGTAAGACATGTACACTCATGGCAGTTTGTCCATCCTTAAAGGTAGTAAATTCTTGTGCACGGGCAATGGGTATGGTTGTGTTACGATGCACTACTTTTTCTACCAAGCCACCCATGGTTTCAAGACCAAGCGATAATGGTAGTACATCTAAAAGCAACATCTCATCTTTTGATTTATTACCCGCCAAAACATTGGCTTGAATGGCTGCACCTTTGGCCACTACTTCGTCTGGATTGATACTACACAACACTGGTTTATTAAATAAATCACCCACCATTTGTCGTACCAATGGCATGCGTGTTGAGCCACCCACCATAATAATATCTTTAATTTCGTTCATTTCAACTTCAGCATCTCTAACAGCGCGCTTGGTTAATAGCAAAGTACGCTTAATCAAAGCTTTAGACAATGTCTCGAACTTATCCTTGGTAATACGATAAGGCGCCTCTATACAGTCAAATTCAGCATAATCGCTTTTCGTTAGGGTTTCCTTCGCTGTGCGTGCAAATTGCTTAATTTTCTGCATCTGAGTCGGTGTTAGTTCGCCTAAATCTAATGTAGCAATACAATCATCAATAATTAGCTGGTCAAAATCATCACCACCTAGTGCAGAGTCTCCGCCCGTAGCTAATACTTTAAATACACCTTTTTGAAAACTTAAAATAGAAATATCAAATGTGCCACCGCCCAAATCATAAACTGCGTGAATACCTTCTTCGCCCGATTCTAAGCCATAAGCAACCGCTGCCGCTGTAGGCTCGTTGAGTAAACGCAATGTATTTAATCCAGCAAGTGTTGCGGCATCTTTAGTGGCTTGTCGTTGTGCGTCATTAAAATATGCAGGCACGGTAATCACCGCGCCAAGCAGATCACCACCAAGAGCATCTTCAGCACGTGACTTTAAAGAGGATAAAATACTTGAAGAAATTTCTACTGCACTCAAATCACCCATAGCGGTGTGAAACAACACGTTATTGCCATTTTCGACCAATTGATAAGGGCAGTTTTTAAAATCTTTAACTTCGAGATAACCCAAGCCCATAAATCGTTTCACCGAAACAATCGTATTAGTAGGGTCAGTTTTTGCATAAGGACAAGCATCACAACCCACTGTTAACTTATTGTCTTTTCCGCAATGCACCACAGAAGGTAAGATAGCCTCATTGTTCTCATCGGTTAAAACCGTGCTTACACCACTCATAACCGATGCTACTAATGAGTTTGTGGTACCAAGATCAATACCAATCGCTAGCTTATGCTGGTGCGGTGCGCTTGCTTGTCCGGGCTCTGATATTTGTAATAATGCCATATTCTATTCTAAAGCCATTCGTCCATTAGTTGGTTAGCCTGTACATTCAACTGTGTATAAAACTTTAATTCTCTCACTAGGTTCTTAATTTTAAAAAAATTATCAAGCTCAAATAATTGGCTAATTTGTTCTATATTTTGTGCCACCTTCTGACTTACTTGTTCAATAAAATCATCGAGCGCTAATTCGTCTTTATCCACTTCTAACGACTCTAATCGTTCTCTTAAGGTGATTTGATTCATCAAAAAGTCCATGTCCATTTGCGTGTCTTTCTCATCAAAGGCATTAATGTCTTGTAATTCTAACAAGTAGGTTGCTCGCAATAAAGGAGATTTTAATGTGTCATACGCCGTATTGATCAGTGATGTGTTTTGCAGAGCAATAGATTTCTCTTTTTCACTTTTAGTGACAAAATTATCTGGATGAAATATCGAAATTTGTGACTGATAAGCCTGCTCTAGGCTTGTTAAATCTATTGCAAAATCAACCTCTAAAGAGAATAACTCAAAGTAGTTTTGCATAGCGGGAAAAAGCTAAACGGTAAATGATTCGCCACAACCACATTCGGCCTTAGCATTCGGATTGTTAAATTCAAATCCTTCGTTTAAACCTTCTTTAACAAAATCAACCTCAGTGCCATCGATATAAATCAGACTCTTAGCATCAATAATCACCTTCACACTACTGTCTTCAAAAATAGTATCGTCTTCATTAACAGTATCCACAAACTCGATGTTATAACCTAAACCAGAACAACCGGTAGTTTGCACAGATAAACGAATACCAACACCCGAACCACGACTGGATAAAAATCCAGCCATACGCTCAGACGCTTCTTTCGTTAATGTAATTGCCATTTATTCGCCTTTATGCTTTGCTCTTAATATCATTAATCGCAGCTTTAATCGCATCTTCAGCCAACACTGAACAGTGAATCTTAACCGGAGGTAGTGCTAACTCTTCAGCAATATCAGTGTTTTTAATTTCTGCTGCTTCGTCTAGTGTCTTACCTTTAACCCATTCAGTTAATAGCGAACTTGACGCAATAGCCGAACCACAACCATAAGTCTTGAACTTTGCATCTTCAATCACGCCTTCGTCATTAATTTGAATTTGTAAGCGCATTACATCGCCACAAGCCGGTGCACCCACCATGCCAGTACCTACGTTTTTTGCGTCTTTATCTAATACACCCACATTGCGTGGATTTTCATAATGATCTAGTACTTTTTCACCATATGCCATCTTATTTCTCCTAATAATCCTTTTGTTGTTATTCTAACCCTTTATCAGCTAGATAATCCTTGTATTTTGTATAGTAATTAGTGTGCAGCCCACTCAACTTTACTCAAGTCTACACCGTCTTTAAACATATCCCATAATGGCGATAAATCACGTAATTTTTTCACTTTTTCACGCACCAAATCAATGGCTTTATCAATATCTGCTTCAGTGGTATAGCGGCCAATACTGAAACGAATTGAGCTGTGTGCCAATTCATCACTTAAACCTAGGGCGCGTAATACGTACGACGGCTCAAGACTGGCTGATGTGCAAGCTGAGCCAGAAGATACTGCAATAGAGTTAATTGCCATCATTAATGACTCGCCTTCTACATAGTTAAAACTAATATTTAAGTTGCCAGCAATTCGTTGAGTAGCGTGGCCATTTACTTGCACTTCTTCCATGTCTGCAAAACCTGCTAATAAACGCTCACGTAAGACTAAAAATCTTGCATTTTCCTCACTCATTTCTGCCTCAGCAATAGCAAAAGCTTCACCCATGCCAACAATTTGGTGCGTGGCTAATGTGCCTGAACGCATACCACGTTCATGACCACCGCCATGCATTTGCGCTTCAATACGAACACGTGGCTTACGACGAACATACAAAGCACCCATACCTTTAGGGCCGTAAATCTTATGTGCTGAAAAACTCATTAGATCAACCGGTAGCGTCGACAAATCAATCGCTACCTTGCCAGCAGATTGCGCCGCATCAACGTGGAAAAATACTTTACGCTCACGACAAATATTGCCAATGGCTTCAATATCTTGAATAACGCCAATTTCGTTATTCACGTGCATGACAGATACTAATAATGTTTGATCAGTAATTGCAGCCTTTAAGACTTCTAAATCTAATAAACCATCTTCCATTGGGTCTAAATAGGTTACTTCGTAACCCTCTCTTTCTAGCTGACGACAAGTATCTAATACCGCTTTATGTTCAGTCTTAAGAGTAATAATATGATTGCCTTTTTTCTTATAAAAATGCGCAATGCCTTTAATGGCTAAGTTGTTTGATTCAGTAGCACCTGAAGTCCAAACAATCTCTTTTGGGTCTGCACCCACTAAGCTAGCCACTTGCTTTCTGGCATTTTTTACTGCAATATCTGCCTGCCAGCCATAATAATGAGAGTTAGAGGCTGGGTTGCCAAAATCTCCATCCATGGTTAAGTATTGCATCATTTTCTCTGCAACACGCTTATCAACTGGCGTGGTTGCTGAATAGTCCATATAAGTAGGTGTTGACATATTCTTTATAGTCCTTTGTTTAATTGGTGATCATCGAGCACTTGTTGTAAATTCTTGCTGCTTAAAAACATTCTAATTTGGCTACTCACTTCACACCAAAGCTGGTGAGAAATACACTGTTTTCCACTGTGACAAGTACTCATTCCTTTGCAACGACGAAGATCGATATTTTCATCGACTGCTTCAATAATTTGCGTCAAAGTAATGTCTTCAGCTGCCGTGTCTAGTAAATAACCGCCACCAGGTCCACGCACACTTTTAACCAATGCTGCCTTTCTAAGTTTGGCAAATAATTGCTCAAGGTAAGACAGTGAAATATTTTGTCTTTGTGAAATAATATCTAACGTAATCGGTTTGCCGGTATTGTTGGAAGCTAAGTCCAACATAGCAGTTACTGCGTAACGACCTTTTGTGGTTAATTGCATGCTATCCCTTGTTTTTTAACAGTATATCATTATATACTTAACCAACTATTTTAGTCAAGTAAAAAAAACTTATATTTATACAACCAATAATAAATCAGAAATTATTTACTTTCAATCTCAAGATCGTCAACATCGATATCTTCCTGATCTTTAATGTCAAGCTTTTTAGAGACAATATTCAGCTGCTCATCCATCTCATGAATGTGTAACAAAATTGAATTAATGGCTTTAACACTAGGATCGTCAACATCTGTACCAACTGCATAAGATTCGAAATGATTAGTTGTTGTCTTCGAGTCTTTCAGCACACGTGCAGGCACACCGACAACGGTTTGAGCGCTATCAACAGATTTCACCACCACTGAGTTAGAGCCCACGTGTACACCGTTACCCAGGGTAATCGGGCCTAAAATTTTAGCACCAGCACCGATCACCACATTATTGCCCAGTGTTGGGTGGCGTTTGCCTTTTTTCCAGGTGGTACCACCTAGAGTAACACCATGATAAAGCGTACAATCATCACCAATCTCGGCTGTTTCACCGATCACCACACCCATACCATGATCAATAAAGAAGCGTCGACCAATGACTGCACCAGGGTGAATTTCAACACCCGTAAACCACCGTGCTAACATTGAGATAAATCTAGCCAACCACTTAAGTTTTAACAGCCACAATCGATGCGTCAAGCGATAAAACAGCATTGCCTGCACACCAGAGTAAGTGGTTATTATCTCGAAAGTATTTCTTGCCGCAGGATCGCGATCAAAAACACTTTGAATATCTTCAATAAATTTCATGCGAGACATTATATCATAGAGCGCTTATTAACTTGAACGCCCAATATAATCAATAATCAATCACCGACTTGAAGCGCTTATAATTCCATAAATATTGCTGCGGATTGGTTCTGGCTAGATTTTCAATCACTTTATTCATTAACGCCACATCGTCTTCAAGGTTGTCAGATTGCGACAATACATCAACAGTTTGAAAATTAAGCCCATAACCCTTACCACGTTTCAAACGCTCAGACCAAGCCAACACTACCTTGGCGTTATTTTTTCTAGCCAATTTAGCCAATAACGTTATTGTTTGTGCATTGTGACTAAAAAATGGAGACAAAATACCGCCTTGTTCACCTGGGTCTTGATCGGGAAGAATACCAATCGCACCACGTGCAGACAAAACCCTTTGCAATTTAAAAATACCTTTGTTATTAGCTGGCGCCATATATAACGCTTGTTGTGCCCGCATTGATAATAAAAAACCTTCTTCACTTGATTTTTTTAACGGCTTATACAAAAAAGTCACTGGTCTAAATCTTGAAATCATTCTAGCCGTCAATTCCCAACAGCCAAAATGTGGCGTTAAAAAAATAATTGGCCCATCATCTTGTATGTGTTCTTCACCTTGAATTTTATGAACATAAGAGGCATTATGATCGAAACTATTAAGCCAAATAAAGCCTGATTCACTTAAACCTTTACCTGTTTCAATTAAAGTATTTTTAACTAAATCACGCTGTGCTTTGGCGTTTAATTCTGGAAAACAAAGTGCAATATTTTTAGTGACTACTTTTTTCGATTGAGTGTTAAAAAAATACAAACATTGACCAATACAATATCCAATAAAGTGATTCAGCCTTAACGGCAAAACTGAGAAAAAAGTAAGCATAAATTTAATCATTCACTTCATCCAACATTGGTTTCATCGCACTGAGTAAATTTTTGTATAAATTCGGTGTACGCTTTTCTTCTGTTAGTAGCCATTGTTTAAAATGCTCGCGCTCAGTTGGCATGCTAAAACATGCAGGGCATGAATCTGCAATGACGGGTAAATCAGCCGTCTTAGCAAAATCAGCCAGCTGTCGCTCGCGCACATAGACCAAAGGGCGAATAACACGTAAATCTTTAGCGTCATTAATATAGTGTGCTTTCATGGTTTGGATCTTGCCATTGTGGCACATCGACATCATTAAACTCTCGCTTAAATCATCCAAATGTTGACCTAGAGCCAAAACATTATAGCCTTCGCGCCTGGCCACTTGATACATCAAGCCACGCTTAATACGGGAACAAAATGAACAGTAAGAATCCCCACGCATGCTTTCTTTAGCTTGCTCCATGATTGGAAATTCTTCAAAAAAATAAGGCGTGTCAAATTTGTTAAAAAATGAGGCCAATGCTTGTGGCTCAAAACCTTCTATTTGCGGATCAATAGTCACTATACCGAGCTCAAATTTCACCGGCGAGTGGCGCTGAAAGTGGCGCAATATATGAAACAAACTCAGTGAATCCTTACCACCTGAAACTGCAAGTAATATCTTATCACCTGCTTTAATCATACCAAAGTCACTGATCGCACGACCAACTGGCTTAAGCAATAGTTTGGGTAAATTTAAACGCGGTAAAACCATTGTTTTTGTCTGTTTAAAGTTTTTTGATTTAAATCATTTGCAATACTTAAGGTGCAATCAGTTTTGTCACTTTGTGTTATTGTAACGCTTAACTCCATTAACAACTCATCTCTTAAAAGACCTATTTGAATCACATCACCTTGGGCGTAAGAATCAATCGCCTTTGCTAAATCAATGGCGCTTACTTTAATGCCGTCAATACTCACAATCTTGTCACCAACGTACAAACCTGCTAGTTGCGCACAGGTCTCATCAAAAATATGGCTGATTAAAGCGTACTTATTCTCTACATTAACACCAACACCAAAATTAGATAAATCACCTTTTTTATGACTAAATACGCATTCTATACCCACATAATCAAATGCTGCTCGCAATGGTAACTCGGTCACCCCGTATAAGTAATTATCAAAAAAATCAGTAAAGTCATTTTGAGTTAAATGGGCAATGACTTTTTGTACTGTGTCATCTTCCAAACCAGTGTCTTGATAATTGGCCCAAATTAACCTTAGCACATCGTCTAAAGACTGGGTGTCGTTGCTCAGACTGCGAATCTCAATATCTAGAACAAAGGCCAATAAAGCACCTTTGGTATAGTAACTGATAATTGCATTTGGTGCATTTTCATCTTGCTGATAAAACTTATTCCATGCATCAAAACTAGATTCAGCCAAAGACTGTTTATGCCTACCCCTACTCCTTTGCACTTTGCTAACGGTTTGAGCAAATAAGGTTAGATACTGTTCGGGCGATAGAATTTGAGTACGCAATAACGACAATTCATCGTAATAAGAAGTAAAACCTTCAAAAATCCACAATTGCTCGGTGTAATTTTCCCGACTTAGATTCAGCTGGTGAAAACTCGCGGGCTTAACAGTCTTCATCCACCAAGCATGGAAATACTCATGTGAACAAAGTGCTAAAAATCGAGTGTAATCAGGGGTAATGCCTGTTTGATCTAATGCTGGCAATTCTTTTCTAGAGCAAATCAAACTGCTGGATTTTTTGTGTTCTAACCCACCATAAGCTTTGGTTCTAACCAATGTCAAAAATAAATATTCATCAAAAGGTGTCTCCCCGCCAAAAAAATTCACATGATGTTGACAAATATTAATCAGATCTGATCGTAGTCTGGCGATATCAGTGGTATGCATACCAGTAATTGTCATTGCATGTGCTGTGTCATTTACATCAAATTCAAAACGGGTAAAATCTGCCATCTCAACCGGATGATCTATTAAATCTTGATAATTATCTGCTTGATAAATTTCATATTCTTTGTGCTTAGATTGAGGCTTTAAGGTGGTTGCACAACTCCACTCACCCAAATGATCTGATGTCGGATAATAAATCATTACTTCACATGGATTATTTTCAAAACCAGTGGCTTTTAAAAACACGCTACTGCCATTAAAAAAACCACGCTCATTGGTTAAATACGCACATCGAACCGATAAATCAAATGCGTAAACCTCGTAATTCAACGTTATGCTTTCACCGCAAGATTGAACAATCCAATGGTTTTTATCCAGTTTTTTAACGGTGGCTGGTTTGCCGCAACTCTGTGCACACAGACTAACAATGTGTTTAGAAAAATCACGAATTAAATAACTGCCTGGAATCCAATTAGGTAATGAAAAAACTTGCCCTAGTGGGTTAGGATTGTCTAAAGTTAGCTCAACCTGAAAAATATGTGCGTGCAGGTTTTTAGGTGTGATTTGATACCTAAGGATATTTTGATTCATTCAGTCAATTGATCAATCGTTGCTCTGAATTCTAACACTGCTTTTTGGTATTTCTTAGCGACTTGTGCGTAGCTCAATTGCGCAGTTTGCTCATTATTTTGTGCATTAATAACAAAGCTTGCTTGTCCATTACCATTTGCATAACGATTTTTTTCTTCTACGGTTCTCGCCTTGGCAATGGTGATTTGTTTTTGGTTAGATTTAAGTATTTTATTAAGTAAATTAATCTTCTCTTTGAGTGTGGTTGCTTGGGTATTAAGATCGAGTAATTGCTCTTGTTTGTACTGTGCTAATTGGGCTAACTGTAGCTCTGACTTTCTAACATTACTATTACTTTTGACAGCCCCCAACGGGTAAGACAGACCCAATCCCACTTTCCAGGTTGGGCTTTGATTGCTCAATGAATCTGAATTATTGGTATTTTCACCTTCGCTAACCAAGCCTAAATTAAAATCCAATTTCATTTCAGATTTATTTTTAAAACTGAGTAACTGGCGTTTTAGAATCTTTTGCTCTAAATCGGTTATTTTTAACAATCTAGAGGCTTTTAATGATTGGTTTTTCAAGTTAAGGCTTGAAGTTTCATGGATTTTATAAAGATCTATTTTGGCCACAATCTTATTAATGTCTAATGCCAACATAATGGCAATCTCATGGCGTAATAAGATTAAATCTTGCTGCGCTTGCAGTAGTTGTTGCTGCGCTCTTTGATAGGCGTCTTTTTGCAATAAAACATCCACCTTATCGACCAATGAAGCAGCATATTTTTGCTTAACCAGATTCAACTCTTGGTTGGCCAGTGACAATCGATTTTCATTGATTGTTTGCTGCTCTTGTGCATAAGCAAGCTCAATAAAACGTACCAATTTTTTTAAAATAAAATTTTCTTCTTTTTCTAACTTTTCTAACGCATTTTGTTCAATTGAAATCTGTGCAACATCGGTATTTAAACGATCGTTAATGCCGTCTTTATTGCGCAACAATGGGTAAGTGTAATCTAGTGAAAATCTATTACGTACTGTATCAGCCCCAATTCTATCTTTGTCTTTATCTATCCAGCTGTGTTTTAAGCTGATATTACTGCCTGAATTAAAGAGTTTTTTGGTGGCTGAAATATCAATCGAAGCTGTTTCTGACTTGCTATAAGCACTCGACAACGATGAAATATCGCTGACATTTTCATTTTTATAATTACTATCGATACCAACAATCCAATCCTCATCTGCCGTGGTCGAGTGCTTTTCTACTTGCTTAATTTGGCTTGATAATGCTTGTTGTGTAAAAAAAGGATGTGTGCCTCTTAAGCGCTCAATAAATTCAAGTTCAGTCATTGCTTGGGCATTTAATCCTGCACAAAACAAGAAAATCATAAGTATAAGTTGCTTCATTTTAATACTGCTTTCTTAATTTCGTTAATAATGGCGTAGAGTTTTTTACCCGTCGTATCGATCACTACGTCAGCAACCTCTTGATAAAAACCTTCTCTCGCATTCACCAAATCACGAATGGTTTGCTCTCGATTGCTCGATTGTTCTAACAACGGACGAGTCTTAGATTTGGCTGTGCGTTTTACCAACTGCCCAATACTAGAAGACAAATACACCACAAAACTATCTTGGCGTTTAAGCAAAGCCCTATTTTCTTCTTTAACCACAATACCACCACCTGTGGCGATCACAATATTAGGAATCTCACACAAATCTTTAAGCATTTGGATTTCACGCTGACGAAAACCTTCTTCACCCTCTACATCAAAGATGTGATCAATCGCAACACCTGTACGCGCCACAATCTCAAAATCAGAATCAAAAAAATCACGCTTAAGCACACAAGCAAGGCGGCGACCAACTGAGGTCTTACCAGAGCCCATTGGTCCGACTAAAACAACATTGGTGGTTAGGTTACCCATGATAAGATTAAATAGCGCTTAAGTCAGTTCGTAATTTGCGCCACAATAAGGGCAGGCAGCTTTTCCTTGTGAATCGAATTTCAAAAAAACTTTGGGGTGCATGTTCCATTTTTGCGCACCCTTGGGTGGGCAATGAAAGGGTAAATCTTTGGCTTCTACAATGGAAAATACCACGTGTTTTTGATGAAAATCGTCTACTGATGAATTCATTAACACTCCCCCTTTTCAATCCAGTTTTTGTATTTGTCATTACGACCATAAACACAATCAAAATATAGGGTTTGCAGTTGTTCAGTCATTGGGCCACGCCTGCCATTACCAATTGGTCGATTGTCTAACTCTCGAATTGGTGTTACCTCAGCCGCTGTACCGGTAAAAAACGCTTCATCTGCGCAATAAACCTCATCGCGAGTGATGCGCTTTTCAATAAGTTTATAACCCAAATCACTGGCCAAAGTAAAAATCGTATCCCGGGTAATGCCGGCTAGCGCTGAAGTCAGATCTGGCGTATAAATCACACCATCTCGAATAATAAAGATATTTTCACCACTGCCCTCTGCGACAAAGCCATCAACGTCTAATAATAATGCCTCATCGTAACCATCGGTTAACGCCTCTTGTAGTGCCAGCATTGAGTTAATATAATTGCCATTTGCTTTGGCCTTAGTCATGGAGATGTTGACATGGTGACGCGTATAGCTTGAAGTTTTAATACGGATACCATTTTTCATGTTATCTTCGCCCAAATAAGCGCCCCACTCCCATGCGGCAATAATCGTATGCACTTTTAAACCATCTGCACGCAAACCCATGCCTTCTGAGCCGTAAAAGCACATTGGACGAATGTAAGCACTGTCGAGATTGTTTTTTGAAATGGCGTCTTTTTGCGCTTGGTTAATTTCTGCCTTAGAAAAACCAATATCCATATTCATGATTTTGGCTGAATTAAACAAACGATCCGTGTGCTCTTCAAGTCGGAATATTGCTGGGCCGTTAGCAGTTTCATAGGCGCGAACCCCTTCAAACACACCCATACCATAATGCAATGTGTGCGTTAATACGTGAACCTTAGCCTCTCGCCAATCAACCCACTCACCATCAAACCAAATAAAACCATCTCTATCGTCAAATCCTGGCATTTTTTTATTCCTTATCTAATTTAAATGCGCTGTGCAATGAACGCACTGCTAATTCTAAATACTTTTCATCAATTACAACCGATATTTTAATCTCAGAAGTAGAGATCATTTGAATATTAATATTCTCTTGGTGTAATACTTCAAACATTTGTGTTGCAATACCTGCGTGTGAACGCATGCCAATACCCACCAATGACACTTTAACCACTTTATCATCAGTTTGTACGCCCATGGCATTTAATTCGCCACAAATCGCTTGTAAGATCGCTTGTGCTTTGTCAAAATCATTACGATGCACAGTAAAGGCAAAATTAGTAAGACCCTCACGAGCAGAGACACTTTGTACAATCATGTCTACTTCAATGTTTGCCTCACTGATTGGTTTTAATATTTTATAAGCAATACCGGGCTCATCGGGCACGCCAATCAAGCTCAACTTAGCTTCATCAATATTATGCGCAATCCCTGAAATAACCGCTTGTTCCATAATGTTTTCCTCATTGGTGATTAATGTCCCTTCAGGGCTGTCAACCATTGATGACAACACCCTTAATGGTACTTTATATTTTGATGCAAATTCTACCGAGCGAATTTGCAAAATCTTTGAGCCAAGCGATGCCATCTCAAGCATCTCTTCATAGCTTATAGTGTTTATTTTTCTAGCCTTTGGCTCGATACGTGGATCTGCCGTATACACACCATCCACATCGGTGTAAATTTGACACTCGTCAGCATTCAGCGCTGCCGCTAAAGCCACTGCAGTCGTGTCTGAACCGCCACGCCCTAATGTGGTAATATGTCCATCCTCGTCCACACCTTGAAAACCAGCCACAACCACGACCTTGCCTTGGTCTAAACTTGCATGAATACGATGATCATCAATTGATTTAATCCGTGCCTTGCCATGTTCACTATCCGTAGTAATGCGAACTTGCGGACCGGTGTACGAAATCGCATCACAACCTAGGGCCTGTAAAGCCATGGAAAGCAGTGAAATTGTTACCTGTTCACCCGTCGTTAACAGTACGTCCATTTCTCTTAAAGAAGGCACTTCTTGAATACTTTTAGCAAGTGCCATCATACGATTGGTTTCACCACTCATGGCAGACACACTGACCACCAGTTGATCACCACCATCAGCAAAGGCTTTAATCTTTTTGGCGACGGCTTGAATCCTCTCAACTGAGCCAAT
>JAUWPG010000079.1 GCA_030611725.1 Gammaproteobacteria bacterium | reverse complement strand
CCAGATTTTCAAATGGTTATTTCATACAACCCAGGCTACCAGTCTATGATGAAGGATTTGAAACAATCTACCAAGCAACGTTTTGGAGGCATGTCTTTTGATTACCCGCCTAGTGAAATAGAGGTTTCTATTGTTGCGCATGAAACTGGAATTGACAAGGAAACAGCTGAAAAGTTAGTGCAGGTGGCACAACGTTCACGTAATTTAAAAGGCCATGGGCTTGATGAAGGCATGTCTACGCGTTTATTGATTTATGCAGGTCAGTTGATTGCTAAAGGTATTAAGCCTGCTGATGCGTGTCATATGGCACTTGTTGAGCCTTTAACAGATGATATCGATATGAGAGATACACTTAATGCTGCTGTGGGAACTTTTTTTGCCTAGTAGGTAAGATTACAAACTTATGATTAGTTTTAAAAACAGGTAAGTTTTATGGATAAAAATGATGAGATATTGATCGATAAACACTATTCAGATAGTCATGGATCTGCGGCATTTAGAAAAGAATATGCTTTGGCAGATATACAAGCTGGTGTTATCACTGCAACTATGGCTATTCCGCTTTCGATTGGTATTGCGTTAATGTCAGACTACCCAATTCAAGTGGGTCTTGCTACCGTGGCTTTTGCTTCTTTGATTGGGTTTTTATTTGCATGGTTTCGACCAGGAAACTATATTGGCGCACCAGGAATTGCTGCTGGTTTAGCCCCAATTCTTGCTTTGGGTGTTGCGGAATTCGGTATTGAAAATATGGCATTCATTGTCTTTTTAACTGCTTCTTTCCAGGCTCTTATTTGGAAGTATAATTGGCAAAGGTACTTATTAGTTGCTGTCCCAACCTATTTGGTGGAAGGTTTATTGGCTGGAATAGGGTTAAAGATCGCATTAAAATTTATTCCATTCCTTTGGATCCTGCCTGCAGGCACAGATGTTAGCGAGGTGTTTTGGAATGCTGATAGAATTAATGTGATGACTTTATCAGGTATTGGTATTATTTTATTTGGTGTGTTATTTTACAAATTTAAAGACATAAAGCCTGCTATACCATATTTTGTCTTGATTATGTTTGGCCTTATTTCTGCGATGTTTGTGGAGGTTAATATGCTAAAAATAGAAGATGTAGACTTTAAATTTGCTATGCCTGTTCCTGATTTTGACTCTTGGTCGATGTGGATATATGCGGTAATTTTTGCATTAATACTTGCAATTGTTGATGTTATTGAACAAGTGATGAGTAATGCCGCCATTGAAAAAATAGACCCTCTAAAACGTCCATGTAATAGTAATAATAGTTTATTGTCTATCTGGGTGGCTAATATGGGTGCAAGTTTTTTTGGAGGCATGACAAACTTAGATGGACTTGCTAAAAGCTCAACAAATCGTTTAGCAGGGGCATACACTAAACTCTCTGTCTTGGTAATTGGCGTGCTAATTACTTTTTTTATATTTAATTCTCAGTATCTGCAACACTTGCCTTATTTTTCCTTGGCAATTATCATGGTGTTTGTTGGTATTAAAATGATTCTTGGCTTGATTCATGTTGCTAGTCATGGCGAGTACGCATTGTTATTGGGCTCGTTGTGTGCGGTGCTTGTATTCAAGATAGGAATTTTTGAGGGATTGTTGGTAACCTTGGCGTTACATGCGGTGATCCATTTGGTTATTTTTACTGTTATTGAGAAAATGCAACCTGCGAGTGTTGTTAAACGTTATTTTGAACGTTTTAAGGATGATAACCCTAATATAAATTGATAGGTTCTTGCTCTCATGGTTTTCTAAAATTTAAGTTTAGCTAAAAAAATATTACTTCTACTTAAGGTTCCTGCTTGCAAAGGGCCTAGATTTTAGAATATTCGTATATAATAATACATGTATAAATAAAGCTTACGGCATTAATGTTTTTTGCCATTAACTCGTTATTCCCCTAATTGGCTAAACACAAATAATGAACAAATTTACCAAGTTTCTTCCTTTTTTGGCATGGATACATGAACTTAAAGATTTGACTGTTTTAAGGGCTGATATGGTAGCTGGATTAACAGTTGCATTAGTGTTGGTGCCACAGTCGATGGCTTATGCGCAGCTAGCAGGATTAGCGCCACAATATGGCCTTTATTCTTCATTCTTACCAGTCATGATAGCCGCCTTAATGGGTTCGTCGCGTCAATTAGGTACTGGCCCTGTTGCGATTGTTTCT
>JAUWPG010000029.1 GCA_030611725.1 Gammaproteobacteria bacterium | reverse complement strand
GAAAGCCAATGTAATTGGCGAGAGCGGCAAAGCCGTTACTACCACGATGGGCTGTTATGGTATTGGCGTGACTCGCGTAATCGCTGCTGCGATTGAGCAAAATTATGATGACAGGGGTATTATTTTTCCAGAAAGTATCGCGCCTTTTCAACTGGTGATTGTGCCAATTAATTACAACAAATCTACTCGGGTTAAAGCCTTGGCGAATGATTTGTATCAGCAATGTTTGGATGCAGGTATTGAGGCACTATTAGACGATCGGAAAGAGCGTGCCGGCATTATGTTTGCTGATAGCGAGCTTTTGGGTATTCCGCATCGAATGGTATTGAGTGATACCCATGCTGATAATGGTAACGTTGAATATAAAGCCAGAAACAAGGCTGATAAAATTGAAGTTAGGTTTGACGAGGCCCTGGCCTTTATTCAAAGCATAATCAATTAATGGTTTGGCTACAATATTTATTACCACAACATTGGCTGTCAAAGCTTATGTTTCGCTTTGCACGTATTGAGAATACCTGGCTTAAAAACACCTTTACCCGTTGGTTTGTTAAAGCCTATCAGGTTGATTTGTCTGAAGCAAATCGTGAACAAATCAAAGACTACAAACACTTCAATGATTTCTTTACCCGTTCATTAAAACCAAATGCTAGACCAATTGCCAGTGATGTAATTATTTGCCCAGTAGATGGCGCAGTTTCACAGGTAGGGAGCATTAATAATGCACAAATCTTACAGGCAAAAGGCCGTGATTATAGCGTTAGTAAGTTATTAGGCAATGATCCAAGATCTTCAGAATTTATCAATGGTTTTTTCACCACAATTTACCTTTCACCTAAAGACTATCATCGTATTCATATGCCTTATGATGGGAAGTTGATTTCTATGGATTACATTCCTGGAGATTTGTTTTCAGTAAATCAACAAACCACACAAAATGTTGACAGCTTATTTGCTAGAAATGAGCGTGTGGTCTGTTATTTTGAGACGGAATTTGGGTTATGTGCCTTTGTATTGGTTGGTGCTATTTTTGTAGGTTCTATGCAAACTGTGTGGCATGGTCAAATTAACCCACCGTATCAAAAACAAGTACAACATTTTGATTATCAAGATCAAGATATTTCGCTTAAGAAAGGCGAAGAGCTGGGTCGATTTAACATGGGGTCAACGGTGATCATGCTCATGCCAAATCAAAACAATCCGTTTAATTTAGGGAAGAATCAGCCTGTTAGGATGGGTCAGTCTTTGTTAGTTTAACCAATTTAATGGTTTGATCAGAAATCTGTACTATTTCAATTAAAACGTTGTCAATTTTTAAACTAATGTCACGTTTTGGAATGCTTTGTAATGTCTCTAAAATGAGACCGTTGAGTGTTTTTGCCTTGGTAAAGGACAGGTTGATTTCAAGTAGAGTGTTAAGTTCCCGAATGCTAATTCTAGGGTCGATTAAATAACTACCATCTTTTTGTTGGGTAACTGCTTCAATGGCTTCGTTTTGGTTTGAAGTAAATTGACCAACAATTTCTTCTAGAATGTCTTCAAGAACAACCATTCCTCTAACTTCACCATACTCATCAACCACAAGCCCCAGGCGTCTTTTCTGAGTTTGAAAGTGTGCTAATTGATGTGCCAATGAGGTGCCTTCTGGCACAAAATAAGGCTGACGAATAAGTTTGTTAATACGTTCAATACTAAATTCACCTTTGGCGTATAGATTGACAACGTCACGCATATGTAGCACACCCATGATGTTGTCTGGTGAGCCATCATAAGTGAGTAGGCGTGTGTGCTGAATGCGTTCTAATTGAGATAAAATTTCATTGTGATTGTTAATATCGACACTGATTAACTCATGTCGAGGAATCATAATGTCCTCTACTTTTACTTTTTCCAGATCGATGATATTGAGTAACATTTTTTGGTAATTTGAAGCAATGATAGGTTTGGCATCGTTTACAACCATTTTGAGCTCTTCTGAACTCACACTGCTGGTGTTTTGGTTATTATTAACACCAAATAATTTTAGGATGGTGTTGGATAATTGAGAGATCAACCAAACAAAAGGTTTGAAAATTTGAATTAATCCGCCAATAATAATTGAAGCAGGTAGGGCGATCTTTTCAGGATTTTTAGCAGCAAAAGTTTTTGGCGTGGTTTCTGCAAAGACCAAAATAACAAAAGTTAATGCAATAGAGGCGTACACAATTGAGCTTTCACCCCAAAGCTTAATGGCAAGTATGGTGGCAATTGAGGCGGCAAAAATATTGACAAAATTGTTGCCAAGAAGAATGGTTCCAATAAGCTGGTCTATATTACTTAAAAGCTTTTCAGTGCGTTTTGCTTGTGCATTATTTTGATTGCATAATGCTTTTAAACGATAGCGATTGATTGCCATCATTGAGGTCTCAGTAGATGAGAAAAAAGCAGAGGCTAGTATTAGTCCTAGCAGGGTTATGCCTAACCAAAAAGTTGAAAGTTCTTCCAAAAAAGTTTTCTTAAATTAAATGAATTAGTGTTTAGTTTAATTCAAATGATTAAATGCATCAAGTCCTGGGTAGATTGCTTTATCGCCTAGCGCTTCTTCGATACGCAGTAGGCGGTTGTATTTAGCCAGGCGATCAGAGCGAGATAATGAACCAGTTTTGATCTGACCACAACCCGTTGCTACTGCTAAATCTGCAATGGTGGTGTCTTCAGTTTCGCCAGATCGATGTGACATTACACAAGTGTAGCCTGCTTTAATTGCCATTGCCATGGCATTAAAAGTTTCAGTTAAAGTGCCGATTTGATTAACTTTGATAAGAATAGAGTTGGCAATATTTTTCTCAATACCTACAGACAGAATATTGGCATTAGTGACAAACAGATCATCACCGACTAATTGAACTTTGTCGCCAATTTTTTTTGTAAGTAGATCCCAACCATCCCAATCATTTTCATCCATACCATCTTCAATTGAGATAATTGGATAATTTTCTACCCAATCGGCTAAGTAATCAACAAATTCTTCGGAGCTGAGTGATCTATTTTCAGAAGCTAGATTGTATCGTCCATCGGCGTAGAATTCGGAACTGGCCGCATCAATACCAATAAAAATATCTTTACCTGCAATATAGCCTGCATTTTCAATGGCCTCTAAAATCACTTTAATCGCATCTTCATTCGAGGCTAAATCTGGCGCGAAGCCGCCTTCATCACCCACGGAAGTATTCATGCCTTGCGCCTCAAGTACAGATTTTAAGTGGTGAAAAACTTCCGCACCGTAACGCAGTGCTTCTTTAAAGCTAGGTGCGCCAGCTGGAATAATCATAAATTCTTGAATATCAACACTGTTGTTGGCATGCTCACCACCGTTGATGATATTCATCATTGGGACAGGTAGCTTAAAATCACCCTCAACCTCTAACGATCTGTATAAAGGTTGATTCTTAGCATTGGCATTGGCATGTGCTGCTGCCAACGATACAGCCAAGATTGCATTTGCACCGAGTCGTGATTTGGTGTCTGTACCATCAAGATCAATCATTGCTTGATCTAACTTAGTTAAATCAGCAATATCAAAGCCATTTAATGCATGATTGATTTCAGTATTGATGTAGCCAACCGCTTTTAATACGCCTTTACCTAGGTAGCGAGATTTATCACCATCACGTAATTCTAAAGCCTCACGCTGACCTGTTGATGCGCCAGAAGGCACCATAGCACTACCCATGATCCCATTGTCTAAAATAACATCCGCTTCTATGGTTGGATTGCCTCTAGAATCAAGAACTTCTCTTGCTTTAATTTGTTGTATTTTCACTATTTAACCCTGTTTAATTATTCAAAAAATGATTTCATTTTACCAAAGAAGGAGTCGGACTCTGGGTGATGTTTCTTACCACAAGACGCAGAAAAATCTTTAAGTAATTGCGCTTGTTTTTTGTTTAGATTGACGGGTGTTTCTATTTTTACTTGACACAAAAGATCACCCGTACCACTGTTTCTGAGTCCAGTAATACCTTTGCCGCGTAAACGAAATATTTTCCCTGTTTGAGTGCCTACAGGCACTTTTATTTTTAGTTTTCCACTGAGCGTTGGCACTTCAATAGAGCCACCAAGCGTTGCGGTTGAAAAATCAATCGGCACCTCGCAATACAAATCATTGCCTTCTCTTTGAAAAATGTTGTGTTTTTTTACATGAACCTGTACATACAAGTCGCCACTTGGGCCACCACGTAAACCCGCCTCGCCTTCGCTATTTAAGCGAATACGATTACCGGTGTCAACACCTGCCGGAATCTTGACAGAAAGTGTTTTTTGCTTACGCACTACACCTTGTCCACGACAGGTTACACAAGGGCTTTCAATTTTTTGACCGGTGCCTGAGCAATCATTACAAGGGCGCTGTACCGCAAAGAAACCTTGCTGCATTTGCACTTGGCCATAGCCACCACAAGTACCACAAGTATTCACTGATGTGCCTGGCTTGGCACCAGTACCTGAACAGGTATCACAAGTCTCATTTTTAGGAATACGGATTTTAACAGTTGTGCCTTCTGCTGCTTCTTTTAGGTCGATTTCTAAGTCATAACGCAGGTCTGATCCACGGTTATCTTGTTGAGCAGCACCACTACCACCAAAAATATCACCAAAAATATCACCAAAACCACCACCACCGAATCCACCAGCGCCTGTACCTGCACTGCCATCAACGCCAGCATGACCAAACTGATCATAGGCTTGACGTTTTTGATTGTCTGACAAAATAGCATAAGCTTTTTGAATTTCTTTAAACTTCTTTTCAGCTGCTTCTTTACCATCTACATTGCGATCAGGATGATGTTTCATTGCCAGTCGTTTATAAGCTTTTTTAATTTGCTTATCGTCTGCGCCTTTAGTAACACCTAGTACTTCGTAGTAATCTCTTTGTGACATGTTTGCCTTAGATAAAAAAACCTTCTCCAAATCGTCAAATTTGAAGAAGGTTTATTGTTAATAATTGACCGATAAATTACTTATCGTCTTTTACTTCTTCGAAATCTGCATCAACCACATCATCACCTGCATCAGTCGCTTCAGCGCCACCTTCGGCAGTATCTGCTTTGGCTTTTGCTTTTTCAGCCAAAGGTTGTGACTTTTCGCTTAAGGCTTGTGATTTAGCGTCAATATCGGCTTTGTCTTCGCCTTTTATCGATGCTTCTAATTCGCCAATTGCAGTTTCAATGGCTGATTTTTCATCATCAGAAACTTCGTCTTTTAACTCTTCTAATGTTTGTTTAGTTGAGTGTATGAGAGAATCTGCTGCGTTGCGAGAAGTGACCAATTCTTGAAATTTTTTGTCATCTTCTGCATGTGCTTCAGCGTCTTTAATCATCTTTTCAACCTCTTCTTCGCTTAAGCCACTTGAAGCTTTAATGGTGATTGATTGCTCTTTTCCTGTGTTTTTGTCTTTGGCAGACACATTCAAAATACCATCTGAATCAATGTCTAATGTTACTTCAATCTGCGGCTGACCTTTTAGGGCGGCGTCAATACCTTCTAAGTTGAATTGACCAAGAGATTTATTCGCATTAGCCACTTCACGCTCACCTTGTAGCACATGAACAGTTACTGCAGCTTGGTTGTCAGAGGCAGTTGAAAAGATTTGTGATGCATTAGTTGGAATGGTTGTATTTTTTTCAATGAGCTTAGTCATTACTCCACCCATGGTTTCAATACCTAAAGATAATGGCGTTACGTCGAGTAATAACACATCTTTAACATCACCACCGAGTACACCTGCTTGAATGGCTGCACCCATAGCAACAGCTTCATCTGGGTTGACATCGCGTTTAGGCTCTTTGCCAAAGAAATCTTGTACCATTTTGCCAACTTTAGGCATACGTGTTTGACCACCAACAAGAATTACCTCATCGATCCCATCACTTGAAAGGTCTGCATCTTTAAGTGCAATCTTACAAGGTTCCATGGTACGTTTTAATAGATCATCAACCAGCGACTCTAATTTAGCACGCGTGAGTTTGATATTAAGGTGTTTAGGTCCAGATGCATCAGCAGTCACATAAGGTAAGTTCACCTCAGTTTGCTCTGATGATGACAATTCAATCTTAGCTTTTTCAGCTGCTTCTTTTAAGCGCTGGAGTGCCATTGGATCATTTGTCAAATCAATGCCTTGGTCTCTTTTGAATTCATCGACTAAATGGCTAATAATACGCTGGTCAAAATCTTCACCACCTAAGAAAGTGTCACCATTAGTTGATAGTACTTCAAAGTGTTTTTCACCATCAACGTCTTCCATTTCAATGATCGACACATCAAATGTACCACCACCTAAGTCATATACAGCTATGGTTTTATCACCTGTAAGTTTGTCCACGCCATAAGCGAGCGCTGCTGCTGTTGGCTCATTAATAATACGCTTTACATTTAAGCCGGCGATTTTTCCAGCATCTTTAGTTGCTTGACGTTGTGAATCGTTAAAGTACGCAGGGACTGTAATAACAGCTTCAGTAACTTTTTCACCAAGATATTCCTCAGCAGTTTTTTTCATCTTTTCGATCACTTTGGCTGAGATTTCTGGTGCAGCCATTTTTTTACCATTAACTTCAACCCAGGCATCACCATTGTCAGCCTTAACGATTTTGTATGGCACGAGGTTGATGTCTTTTTGTACCTCTTTCTCGTCAAAGCGACGACCAATTAAACGCTTGATAGCGTACAAAGTGTTTTCAGGGTTTGTGACCGCCTGACGTTTTGCTGGCTGACCTACTAAGATCTCTTCACTGTCTTTTGGATAAGCAATGATTGATGGCGTGGTACGATCACCTTCTGAATTTTCAATAATTTTAACTGAGCCGCCGTCCATAATAGCGACGCATGAATTTGTTGTCCCTAAGTCAATACCGATAATTTTTGACATTTTTTAACTCCTTGTGTTTGATATACCCTTCTATATAGGGATGGTCATTTTTTTTTCAAGGATTTAAACAAAAAATATTTAAAGTTTGGTTTTTAAGAGTTTTTCAACGGATTGAGGCACAAAAGCACTGATATCGCCACCAAGTAACAAAATTTCTCGCACTAAAGAAGAAGATATATTGGCGTATTGTTCAGCAGGAGTCATAAACAAGGTTTCAATATTGGGATTTAGGTGTTTATTCATGCCCGAGAGTTGGAATTCGTATTCAAAGTCAGAAACTGCACGCAGTCCACGTAGAATTACTTGTGCATTTTGTTCAGTTGCAAAATCCACCAACAAGGTGTCAAAGCCAAGTACTTTAATATTATCAATATCACTAAGTGCTGTGCTAGTAGCTTGAATTCTATCCTCAATACTCAGAAAAGAAGTTTTATTACTGTTTTGAGTGATGCCAATAATAACCTGATCAAACAACTTGCTGGCACGACGAATCAGGTCGATATGACCGTTGGTAATGGGGTCAAATGATCCTGGATAAATTGCAATTTTTTTCATAAGACTTCCAATAAACAGTAATTAACTTGTCCAGATTGTTTTTGTTTGCTGATTTTGATTTTTTTTGAAAAATTTATCTCTAAAAAATTTTGCGTTACCTCAAACTCAGATTCTATATAGATTTTACTACTTGTATTGATAAAATTGCCTTCTGAGAGTAATTTTAAAGCTTTTGGTAGGATGTTTTGATGAAAAGGCGGGTCTAAAAACACAAAATCAAAGTGTTGTTCATTTTTTTGGGCCAAAAATTCAAGTGCATCTTGATTAAAACACCGGATTTTATTGGATTTTAATAATTTACTATTTTTTTCTAAATTTTTCCAAGCACTGGAATTTTTTTCGATAGCAATGACTTGTTTGGCGCCACGAGAAAGTGCTTCAAAGCTTAGTGCGCCGCTACCAGAAAATAAATCAAGATAGGTCTTACCAAAGAAATTGAACTGAATCCAATTAAATAAAGTTTCACGAACCTTGCCCGGTGTTGGTCTTAGGCTATTAACATTAGGGAAGTTGAGTTTTCTGCCCCGGTACTCACCTGCAATGATTTGAAAAGAGTTGCTGTTAGACAAGTATTATTTTTTATATGCATCAAAAGATTCTTGCAATTCTTTTTTTGCTTCTTCGGCATCGCCCCAGCCGTCTATTTTTACCCATTTTCCTTCATCAAGATCTTTATAGTAAGTAAAGAAATGCTCGATTTGATCTTTTAAAGTAGCGCCAACATCATCAATACATTTAATTTCGTGATAAGAGCGACAAAGCTTATCTATTGGCACTGCTAATATTTTTGAATCTTTACCGGCTTCGTCAGTCATACGCAATACGCCAATTGGGCGAGCGGTAATCACAGAATCGTGAATTAAAGGATAAGGTGTAATTACCAATACATCAGCTGGATCACCGTCATCAGCTAGTGTTTCAGGCACAAAACCATAGTTACATGGATAGAACATTGGTGTTGAAATAAAGCGATCTACAAACATTGCGCCAGTTTCTTTATCAATTTCGTATTTAACCGGCGATGACTGGGCTGGAATTTCGATAATCACATTAACTTCATCAGGCAGGTTGCCTGCTGATACTGGTTTTAAACTATTTTGCATTATCTAACTCTCCTTGTAATAAATGATAGCGCCAACCTTGGCAAAAAATAACCGAACGGTCGCCACGAATATATTTGAGTAATGACTTACTACTGGCCATTACCTCTATAGACAAATTATACTGATTTGATTTTTCTTGAATGAGTTTTTGTAAAATAGCTTTTTGCGTTTTCTCGGTTTTTGTTGCTGGCTTGTTTTTACCAATACTTATTTCAATGTTTTGCACTTTGGGGTGTTGAGTTAAAAAAGTATCAAAATTTTTCTGCGATTTATTAGAGAGTTGCTCTTTATCTAAGGCATAAGCAATCAGTTTGTCATCTGCCATAACCCACTTTCTAGGCTTGTTATTAGCTTGCGCTTGGTGCTCTCGCCACGCGGCTAATTGAGCGCCCAGTTGATGAGTTTTTTTATTCATTCTAGAAAACCCTTTAACCCTTTGCCATGCTTGATTTTCTAACGGCACATATAGATCAAGTCTTAACAAGGACTGCGCTTCTTCAGCCATCCAATCAAGTTTATTTTCAGTTTGTAGTTGGGCTTGCAGTTGATGATAATTTTTTAGTAAATAATGCACATCATCCAGCGCATATTTAATCGCTTCAGCAGGCAGTGGGCGCGTGGTCCAGTCGAGCCTTGTATAGGCCTTCTCTAAATATACGTTTTGTAAAATCTCAGTAATGGCTTGATATGAGATTTGTATGGGATGGCCTAATAAACTTGCGGCAATTTGTGTGTCGAATAGCTGTGTGGGTAATCGCCCTGAAAGGCAATGCATAGCCTCAATATCTTGACGAGCAGAATGCACAATCCATAGACAATCTTTTTGATAAAGCTTTTCAAATAAAGGCCCAAGGTCATCAAGTGCTAATACATCAATGCAGTCCATACCACTTTTAGTGGCGATTTGTACCAAACATAAAACTGGATAATAGGTATTGACACGCTTGAATTCTGTGTCAATGGCGAGTTCAGTTTCGTCTTTAATGGCGTGCAGAAAATTGAGTAGTTGAACTTGTGTTTGTATCATTGTTGTATTTTAGCAACAATTAAACTTGATGCGTGTTTTTTTATGAGATAATCAGTCAAAAAATGATGACAGGCAACAAATAACAGATGACTCACAATCAAATATTTAAAACACAAAGAGCCTTGCCAACATGGTTTTGGTTGATTGTATTTTTGATTTCCATTTCTGGCACATTTTACTTGGGGCTACATCCTAGTTTGATTGCGGACTGGTGGTGGCTTTTAGCAGGTTACAACGGTTTGATGAGCTTAATTGCATTGATTTATATTGTGATTAATTTTGTTGGCTTAAGGCGCGACATTCATGAAAATATGATTGGCTCTCGGTTCGCCTGGTCGTTTGTTAAGATTACTCCAATTTTGGTTATCGCTCCTGTTTTGTCTTTTTATTTGTTTTCTTTTCAAACCATTCAAGAAAATGTAAAAAATTCTGAAAAAGCATTTAATGCGTATAGTGATAACTTTTTCGTTTATGTGGATGGACTGTATCAAGACATTCAAAGCGTTCGAAATGAACGCTACACTGAACAAACCAAACGACTGTTAACGGTAATTACTTCTTATGGTGATTTTCAGGATACAGAGACTTATAAAACAGACATGCAATTTTTCCTTGAAAGTTTGATTGATAAAGGCTGGGCTTGCCAAATTACCTTGTTAAATGAAAAAGAAGAGGTGATTGCCAAAACAATGGATATGAGTCGTTGTCTTGCGATTGAAAGCCAGTCTTTATCAGGCACAAAATCAGGTGAGATTAACGGAGATGATAGAACTAATGTTGTACAAGTAAAGATGTCAACGCGTCATATTGATCGTGTATCAACGACTGATTATCTTCAGGTGGATGTTGTGTATGCTTCTGATCCAAGGCTGACCAAATTTTTAGGAAAAATGCAGGAATTTAGTAGTCGCTCAAAAAACGTTAAATTTGATGTTAACACTTCAGTCACTAAAAATCGTTTTTTAATTGATTTTTCATCCACTATCTTACTGGCAATTTTAAGTGTATTGATGATCATTTTTCGTACCATGGACCATTTAATGAAACCATTACATAATTTGTCATTAGCAACGAGGGAAATTTCTCGTGGTAATTATGACACCATGGTTGATGACAGCAAACAAAACAAAGACATGTGTGAATTGATTGGGTATTTTAATAAGATGTCTAAACAAATCAAATCTTCACGCGAAGGTTTGGATACGCATAACTTGTATTTAGAAACAATTTTAAAATATTCTTATGGTGTTATCGGGCTAGACAAAAATAAGAAAATTCAGCTAATTAACCCTGTGATTGGGGCAATGCTAGACATTGATAATCAAGATCAATTTATTGGTCAATTTTGTTCTGAAATTGTCAATAAAAACAGTTGTTTAAAGCCATTGTTCGAAATAAGCAATAGCAAGTTAAAGCAACACGTTGGAGAATGGAGTGAAGCGGTAGAGCTTTCATTAGAACATAGAGATGTATTGTTGTCTTGCCAAGGCGCAACACTTGAAGTCGATAACGCAGTCTTAGGTTATGTGATTATTGTCAAAGACATTTCACAACTTAATAGAGCACAGAAAAAAGCAGCCTGGGGCGAAGTGGCAAAACGCATGGCACATGAAATAAAAAACCCATTAACGCCAATTTTATTATCCGCTCAACGCCTTAGAAATAAGTTTCTAGCAAAACTCAATGGTAAAGAGTTTGAAATAGTAGATAAAACCACCAGTGTGATTATTGCGCAAGTGAAATCAATGGAGGCAATGGTTAGTGCTTTTGCAGATTATGCCAATATGCCACAAATTGACAGAAGATTGTGTGATTTGAATGCAGTAATCAATCAATCCATTGCGCTTTATGATGCGCAAGATAATATAACCATTGAATTTGATTTGGCAAGTGACATCCCTCAGTTGTCATTAGATGCTAGTAATCTCTCTAGAGTGTTGATTAATTTGGTTAAAAATGCAGAAGAATCGACGGCCAAAAAACGAAATTTGATTATTAAGGTTACAACCCAGTACCTGCCTACCGAGGGTATAGTTCGTTTGATGATCCAAGATGATGGCGATGGTTTTGATGAGAAGATAATTGATCATGTGTTCGAACCATATATTACCAATAAAGTAAAAGGTAGTGGTTTAGGTATGGCTATTGTACTCAATATTATTGAGCAGCATGATGGCCGAATTTTTGCAGGTAATATAGAGCCAAACGGGGCTATTGTTACCATTGAATTTGATTATAAAGACAACAATACATAGGAATAGAATATGGACAACCCACCTGTAATTGGAAAGATTCTTATCATTGATGATGAGCGTATCAATGCCGAAACTATGAAAGACACACTAGAAGATGTGAATTATCAAGTCGAATTGGCTGAAGATGCGGCGCAAGCTAAGGTGATTATCAAGGAGAAAGTTTTTGATTTGGTGATGATGGATGTTTGGATGCCAGGACAAGACGGCATGTCTTTATTAGAAGAGTGGGTGCTTGAAGGTTTTTCAACGCCTGTGGTAATGATGTCAGGCCATGCTGAGCATCAAGATGTGGTGAAGGCTATCAAACTTGGCGCAATTGATTTTTTGAAAAAGCCATTGCATGATATTCTACCTTTGGTGCGTAAGCTTTTAAGTGAACAAGCAATTAATGTAGAGCAAAAGGTTAGCGGTATTGATTTTGATTTACCCTTAAAAATAGCGAGGAATATTTTTGAGAAACAATACTTTAACCATCATTTAGAAGAGAATCATAATAACATTGCCAAAGTGGCTGAATTGGCAGGATTAGAACGCACCACTTTGTATCGGAAATTAAAAGATTTGGGGATTGATAAAAAATGAAGATCTTAATCTTAGGCGCAGGTCAAGTTGGCTCTTCTTTAGCCAAATATTTAGGTTCTGACGATGAAAATGACATCACTATTATTGACAAAGATGAGATTAATTTATCATCATTACAGCGCCACTTAGACATTAAAACTGTTTGTGGTCATGCCTCTTACCCTAATATTTTGGAAGAGGCGGGCATTGAGACCATGGATATGGTGATAGCTGTCACCAAGTCTGACGAGAGTAATATGCTGGCTTGTCAGATGGCACATACTTTGTACCAAGTAGACAAAAAAGTTGCACGTATTCGTACTGCTGAATATTTACACCGTAGGGAATTATTCTCTGATAATGCCATTCCAATTGATTTTGTCATTACTCCAGAAGTCTTGGTAACTAATTACATTAAGCGCGTGGTAGAAGAGCCTGGCGCGGAGCAAGTGTTTGAATTTGAAGATGGTTTAGTACAACTGGTGGAGACTAGGGCTTACGCAGGCACCCCGATTGTTGGTCATCCAATTAAAGACTTACATGAGCATTTGCCAAAAACACGCATGCGCATTGTTAGTTTATATCGAAATGGTCAAGCGATTCCAGCGTATGGTGATACCGTGATTAAAGACGGAGACCGTGTGTATTTTGTTACCAAAAAAGCAAGCGTATCCAAAGTATTAAAAGAATTTAGAAGACTCGATAAAACCTATAAAAACATCATTATTGCAGGTGGTGGGCATATCGGTTTAAGTTTAGCCAAATATCTAGAGAAAAATCATCGTGTTCGTCTTATTGAAATGAATAAAGGCAGAGTAGTAGAAATTGCTGAACAACTTGAAGACGTACTAGTCTTGCATGGCAATGCTTCTGATGAAGAGCTGTTGTTAGAAGAAGGCATTGAAAGTACTGATTTATTTTTAGCACTGACTGATTCTGATGAGATTAATGTGATTGTGTCTATTTTGGCCAAACGTTTAGGCGCACACAAAACCATTGCTCTGGTTAAGCGCAATGTTTATGAAGACTTAGCTAAGCAAAGTGATGATGTTGATATGGTTATTTCTCCAGACCAAATTACCACCAGTGGTATTTTGGCGCATATTCGTAAAGGCGATACGATGATGGTGCATTCATTGCGTCAGGGCAAATCTGAGGCGATTGAAATCATTGTTCATGGCGACAAAGCGCATTCTAATGTTGTAGGTAGAGCCATTGAAGAGCTTAAGTTTCCAGATGGTGTGGTGGTTGGCTCTGTAGTCAGAAACAATGAAGTAATTATGGGTTCACGCAAGTTGGTGATTGAAGAGGGCGACCATGTTCTAATCGTGCTGAGTGATGTTAGTAAGATTCACGAAGTTGAAGAACTGTTTAAAGGCTATGTTAATTAACTATGGGTGACAGTTATGCAATTTAGTATCGTTTTCAAAACCATTGGTTTATTGTTGATGGTGTTTAGCTTAACGCAGTTACCACCAATTTTGGTAGATTTTATTTATCAGCAAAATGAAACACAGTCTTTTGTTTCTGCTTTTTCATTAACATTACTAAGTGGTTTTATTTTGTGGCTACCGTTTAGAAACAGCAAAAAAGACTTTAGAATCCGAGAAGGTGTTTTAGTGGTGGTGAGTTTTTGGTTTGTTTTGTCTTTGTTTGCAACCATTCCATTTTTATTTTCTGAATCGCTCAAAATGTCTTTTAGTGATGCATTCTTTGAATCTATGTCGGGTTTGACCACCACAGGCGCCACTGTTTTAGTAGGCCTAGATGACTTGCCTAAGGCAATTTTGTATTATCGGCAGCAGTTACAATGGCTTGGTGGTATGGGTATTATTGTATTGGCAGTAGCGATTCTGCCAATGCTGGGTGTTGGTGGTATGGAGCTTTATCATGCAGAATCCAGCGGCATTTCTAAAGAGAGACTAACCCCAAAACTTACGCAAACAGCCAAAGCTTTGTGGAAGATTTATATCGGTTTTACCATTGTTTGTGCGCTGGGTTATTATCTGGCTGGTATGGATATATTTGATGCGATTGGACACAGTTATTCAACGGTGGCAATTGGTGGTTTTTCTACTCACGATGCTTCAATTGGCTTTTTTAATTCAAGAGCAATTGAGTCGGTAGCCATTGTATTTATGTTGTTGTCGGGTATTAATTTTTCCTTACATTTTTTTGTTTTTCAAAAGAAAAATATCTTAAGTTACGCTAAAGATTCAGAGTTTAAAGCCTATTTATTTATTTTGTTTACCACCACAGTTGTGGTTGGTGTTTATTTGTTTGAAAGCGGTTATTATTCGAGTATAAGTGAGTCGGCACGACAAGCCATCTTCCAAACGGTTTCGATTGCCACAACTACTGGTTTTGCCTCTACTGATTATTCTCAATGGCCATTTATCTTGCCAATCTTGCTTATTTTTTCCAGCTTTATTGGTGCTTGTGCTGGCTCAACTGGTGGTGGTATCAAGGTGGTTAGAGTGTTATTGATGTTTAAATTAGCAATGAAAGAGATTAAAAAGTTTATTCATCCGAATGCGCAAATTAACATTAAGCTTAACCATCGCAGTATAGCCGAGAACACATTAGTTTCAGTATGGGGTTTCTTTTCACTATATGTGATTGCTTTTGTTATTATTCTCATTGCACTAATGTTTACCGGTCTTGATCAAGTCAGCGCCTTTTCAGCCACTGCTGCCAGCATCAACAACCTTGGCCCGGGTCTTGGTGAAGTGGCGGCTAATTATGGCGGTATAAGCGATAGCGCTAAATGGATTTTAAGTTTTTCAATGTTGTTGGGGCGTTTGGAGATATTAACGTTAATGGCGTTATTGCATCGAGCTTTTTGGCGTTTTTAATATTGGCTTTCAAGTAAGTATTTGCGCAAATACTTTTCACTACGTAAGAGGAAAAGGCATAGATAAAGCTAGCTGTTTGTCGCCTTATGTATGGGGTGAAAGAGCCGGAAAATGTTTCAAGCCAAAAAAGGCGAATAAACTAAAAAAAATCCAAAAGATAGAACAGATTAAACGCCCAACTATTTAAATAACAGTAATAGTTGAGTTGGGTTATGCTACTTTTCTATAATAATGTTGTAACCGGGCAGGGCGTTGAGTAGTTGTTTTCCGTAAAACTTAGTGGTTAATCGGTTGTCAAAAATCGTAATTTTACCGGTGTCAGTTTCTGTTCGAATCAATCGACCACATGCTTGAATTAATCGCAGGGATGCATCAGGCAATGAGATTTCCATAAATGGATTACGATTTTGAGATTGTAAATAATCGTTTGTGGTTTTTTCAATCGGTGAGTTGGGTACGCTAAAGCGTAACTTTGCAATAACCACATGGGTAAGGTTGTCACCTTTTAGATCGACACCCTCGGCAAAACTGTCGAGTCCAAAAATCACACTGCCTTTACTTTGTTTACGCAAATTTTTGTGTTTTTTAAGAATGCCTTTTTTGGAAAATTCCCCCTGAACAAATAAGTCACAACC
>JAUWPG010000054.1 GCA_030611725.1 Gammaproteobacteria bacterium | reverse complement strand
TGTTTGATGAGTATAACTCTCAGAATGCTTGGTGCACTTGTATCTTGGTCGAAGATGGGCTGTATTTTTACTGGCAAAAAGATAAAATTTTTGTACGACCTTCTGAGCAAGTTGAAAGTATTCAAGCTAAGCGTAATGCTGAAGCATTAGAGGCTGAAACTCTGGCACATTGTGTTGATAATATTGCTAAAAATACCTTTGATGAGCAAGATTTACCTTATTTAAAGGAGATTGAAAAAGTAGCACTTAATCAATCAAAACACGCCAAAATATTAACGCATATCGGTATAGAGAACTCACCTGAAGCTGCTTATAAACTTTTATTAAAACTTAAGTATATCGATACTAGTTTCAATCCGTATCCAGCACGCCATGGCATTCCTAGTGATGTGGACATTAAATCTCAGATGAGCGAAGTTGATCGCGTAGATTTAACGCACTTGTCTAGTTATGCGATTGACAATGCTGATTCAAACGATGCAGATGATGCGATTAGTATTGATGGCGATAAATTATGGGTTCATATTGCTGATGTGTCATCTGTAGTTGCCCCTGGTTCTGAGTTAGACCTTTATGCACAAGAAAGAGCCTCTAATTTGTACTTGCCTGATCAAATCTTGCATATGTTACCAACATCGATTACTGAGTTGTGTGCACTGGGCTTAAGCGAGGTCTCTCCAGCTTTGTCAGTTGGGTTTGTTGTAAAAGGTAGTGAAATTGAAAATATCGAAGTTGTTCACAGCACCATTAAAGTAACCAATATTAGTTACGACGATGCTGACAAGGTTTTGGAATCTAACAAAGATTTATCAGCATTACAAGCAGTAGTAGAGCTGCACAAACAATATCGAGATGGCAATGGCTCTATTAGCTTAAACCTGCCTAGAGTAGACGTGAGATTTAAAGAAGGTCAGATAAAAATCTCAGATCAGGCCAGTAGCCCTTCTCGAGAACTGGTGGCTGAGATGATGATTATGGCAGGCAGGATGATTGCGCAGTTTGCGCAAGATAATGACATTGTGATGCCGTATGCCATTCAAGATGAAGGTGAATTCACGCAAGAAATACTCGATAACAAAGATAATCTAACCATATCTGAATCATTTGCTGCAACCAAGTGTTTTAAGCGCTCAGCCACCTCAACCAAACCATTGCTTCACTATGGATTGGGGCTGAATGCTTACTTAAGAGTTACCAGCCCTCTTAGGCGGTATTTTGACTTATTGGCACATCAGCAATTATCCAGTTTTATCTTGGGTGAGCCAACACTTGAAAAAGAGCAGGTTAAAGAAATTATCGGTATTGTCAATGCTGCTATGCCAAGTGTTGGAAAAACCACGCGTGCCAGTAATGATCATTATAAGTGTTTGTATTTAATGCAAAACTCAAGCTGGCAGGGTGAAGGTGTGGTGGTTGATACACGCGGTGACAAAGCTTTATTTATGATTCCTGCGATTGGTATGATGACGCAGATTAAGTTTAAAAATTTACCTGCGTTAGATGAAAAAGTACTGCTTAAAGTGAGCAGCGTAGACTTAGTTGGACGCCTAGTTAATTTCAAGCCAGCTTAATTCACCATTAATGCTAATGGCATTGCCTTGGTCGGTAGACCAATCCCCCAGAACGTAGCGTGTATAAGTTTTGTTAATATGTGTATTCCGACGATGTGTATGACCATGAATAAGATCAGCATCTGGGTATTTCTTCATAAAAAGATCGGTTGTTTTTGGGTTAACATCCATAATTTCACGTGTTTTGTATTGTTGTGCTTCAACACTCTTTTGGCGCAATTGACCCACCAATCTTAAGCGCAATTTTTTTGGTAAGTTCAAAAAGATAAATTTAGTAATGGGGTGTCTGAGCACTTTTTTGAGTTTTTGGTAATTAACATCATCAGTACATAACTCATCGCCATGAATAAGCACATATTGTTTATCATTACTATTGAGTACGTAAAGTGAGCTTAGTAGTTGACAACCTGATTGTTGTTCAAAATCTTTACTGAGTAAGAAATCTCGATTACCCACCATGATAAATACTTTGGTTGATTTACTTAGATGGTGCAATGTATCAATCACATTTTGATAATGATTAGACGATAAATCATCACCGAGCCAGGTGTTGAATAAGTCACCTAAGATGAATAATTGGTCTGCCTTGGGTGCTTGTTGTTGGCAAAATTTTACAAACAGTTTGGTTTTCTCTGTCTCACCAGGAGACAGATGAAGATCCGCTATGAGGAGCGAATTAGGCATGATTACTGAACGTATGCCTTGATCACAATCACGGTGTCATTTGGCACATCCGCATGACCACCATGATTTCCTGTTGCCACTAAGCCAATTTTATCTACCACATCGAAGCCTTCAGATACTTCACCAAAGACACAATAGCCCCAGCCATCTTGAGCTGGGTAATCTAAGAAAGAGTTGTCCGATGTATTGATAAAAAATTGTGAACTGGCTGAGTGTGGTGCATTAGTTCTTGCCATTGCTAAAGTGTATTTGGCATTTTTTAAACCATTATTGGCTTCATTTTCAATCTCTGCTTTGGTTGATTTTTGACTCATGTCTTCATTAAAGCCACCACCTTGGATCATAAAGTTTTTGATAACACGGTGAAAAATTGTGTTGTCATAAAAGCCATCGTTAACGTAGTCAATAAAGTTTTGAGCACTGATTGGTGCTTTGTCTGCGTCAACATTAATGTGAATATTGCCCATATTGGTTTCGAAAATAATCATTGTATAAGTCCATTCAAATAAAAACACAAATTATACTCAAACCCCCTTTCATAAACACAGTCGTTCGCGTATAATTCTCTTCTTTTTGGTAAACCTATTTAGGATTTATTATGTACGCAGTAATTAAAACAGGTGGTCAACAGTTTAGAGTGACCGAAGGTGTAACTTTAAAGGTTGAAAAATTAGAAGTTGAGCCCGGCAAAAAAGTAACTTTTAAAGAAGTGCTTATGGTCGCAGATGGTGACAACGTTCAGATTGGCGCACCAACTGTTGCTAAGGCAACTGTTGAGGCAAAAGTGATTTCACAAGGTAAAGGTAAAAAGGTTCATATTTTAAAGTTCCGTCGTCGTAAGCATTCAATGAAGCAGCAAGGTCACAGACAGCTTTACACTGAAATTGAAATTACAAAAATTAAGGCATAGGAGAATAACCCATGGCACATAAAAAAGCAGGCGGTAGTACTAATAATGGTAGAGACTCCCAATCAAAACGTTTAGGTGTTAAGAGATTTGGTGGCCAGGTGGTTTTAGCTGGTAATATTTTAGTTCGTCAAAGAGGCACAAAATTTCATCCAGGCACTAACGTTCGCAAAGGTAAAGACGACACATTGTTTGCAGTAGCAGATGGCAAAGTTGTTTTTGCTAAGAAAGGTAAATTCATGCGTCAAACAGTTTCAATCGAAACTGCATAATTCGCAACCCAGTATTATTTAAAAAAGCGCCTTCCGGGCGCTTTTTTATTAATTAAAATAAGGCTATTTCATTCATTTTATTTATTATGAAATACGCAATCATTTTTCCAGGTCAAGGCTCTCAATCACTTGGTATGCTTTCAGACTTGGGTGATAATTTCCCTATCGTTAAAGAGACATTTGAAGAGGCGTCGGACGTATTAGGCTTTGATCTTTGGACGCTGACCCAAGAGAATCAAGAGGCGCTTAATCAAACCCAAAACACTCAGCCTGCTATGTTGGCCGCTGGTTATGCAACCTATCTTGCGCTTACTAATGAAACTGACCTGTCACCGATTTGTATGGCAGGCCACTCTTTGGGTGAATACACCGCACTCGTTGCTGCAGGATCGCTTAATTTTAGCGATGGCATCAAATTGGTACAAACACGTGCAGAATTGATGCAATCCGCTGTACCTGCTGGTGTGGGTGCAATGGCAGCTATCTTAGGCTTAGAAGACGAAGTGGTGATTAAGGTCTGTGCTGAGTATGCAGGTAAAGGTATTGTAGAGGCGGTTAACTTTAATTCAAATGGCCAAGTGGTGATTGCGGGCAATAAAGAAGCAGTAGATGCAACTTGTGAAGCCATGAAAGCAGCAGGCGCTAAACGCGCTGTGTTGTTGCCTGTGAGCGTGCCATCACATTGCTCACTTATGAATGATGCAGCAACGGTATTTGCCAATACGGTAGAAGCAGTTAACTTTAGTATGGGCAATGTTGATGTGTTGCATAATGTTGATGCGGCCAAAGCAACAGACACTGCTGAAATGAAAGCCAAGTTGGTCGCACAACTACATAAGCCAGTACTATGGACAGGCACGGTAAAAGCCATGCATGCAATGGGTGTTGAAAAACTTATTGAATCTGGTCCAGGCAAAGTACTTGCTGGCCTTACCAGAAGAATTGAAAAATCATTAACTGCCAACGCTGTGCTCGATTCGGCCAGTATTACAGCAACTTTAGAGGAGATAACACATGAGTAATTTAGAGGGAAAAATCGTATTGGTTACCGGCGCAAGTCGAGGCATTGGCCAAGCCATTGCTCTATCATTAGGTAATGCTGGTGCAACCGTCATTGGTACAGCTACCAGTGACGGTGGTGCAGATGCAATTAGTAACACTTTAAAAGATAGTGGCGTAACTGGCCAAGGCATGGTGCTGAATGTCACAGATAACGATCAAATTGCTGAAGTCATGCAAAATATCACAGACACTTATGGCACAGTAGATATCTTGATTAATAATGCAGGTATTACCCGTGACAATCTACTCATGCGTATGAAAGAGGACGAATGGGACGATATTATAAATACTAACCTGACATCCGTTTATAAAATGTCAAAAGTTGTTCTTCGCGGCATGATGAAAAAGCGTACAGGTCGTATTATCTCAATCGCTTCAGTGGTAGGTTCGATGGGCAATGCGGGGCAAACTAACTACGCCGCTGCCAAAGCGGGCATTATGGGTTTTACCAAATCTCTCGCACGCGAAGTTGGCCTTCGTGGCATTACGGTAAATTGCATCGCACCAGGTTTTATCAAAACTGACATGACTGATGCACTACCAGAAGATCAAAAAGAAGCTTTATCGAAGCAAATTCCAATGGGTCGTTTGGGCACAGTTGAAGAAATTGCTGGCTCGGTGTTATTTTTAGCCAGTGATGCAGGTGCATACATAACGGCCCAGACTATCCACGTTAACGGCGGTATGTACACCGTTTAGTGTCGTCTTTTTGCGACTTTCGTTGTTAAATCCATTTTCTACTTGGTCACATGCTAAATGCATGCTCACGGCGATAGAAAATGAATTTGCCTAGAAATCCACTAAAAATATTCGCTAAATAGTGAATTTAAATAAAAAAATTCTAATGTTTGAGTGATTTCTTGTTAAAAACCCCAGCCGATTGATGCAGCAGAGCTGGAATTTTTGCCAGACTGTGATCCAATGACTCGGTACATAATGTTGCTGGTATTGTCGTGATGTGAAAATCCATAGGCAAGTGCGTTGGCGCCGTTGTAGTTGCCGGTTGCAATGGAAAAATTTGATCGGCCATCTCTGGGTTCGGATAAGGCAGCCATAGCAAATGATTGTGCTAAACCCATCTCTATGTCAATCAAATTATTGATATTGGTATTAATTAATGCTGAGTTAGTTTGAATATTATTGGTATTATTATTAATATTGGTAGCATTTAAATTCGTGGCGCTATCGACATATGTTTTGGTGGTTGCATGATTACCACTGGTTGGGGTTTGTACGCTAAGTGTTCCGAGTACGGTTGTATTATGAGAAGCGCTAGTACCGATTTGTAGTTCATTAATACTGGATGCAATTTCGTCCTTGCCGCTACTGGAAGTGGATGAATCTTCAATGGTAAACGAGTTGGCGCCAATATGTACAACATCACCAACTTTACGCACCATGTTATTGCCTGATGAATCTTTAAGGGTGTTAACGGTTAAGCTGCCATTAATAGCGACTTCTTGTGTAGAAAAGTCACCTTGAATGAGTGGTGATGAGGAATCGTTATTGGAGATGTAGAGTTTGTTAGAGCCTGTTTCATTGTAGCCCGCTTTATGGCCAATGAAGACATTATTTGAGCCTGTTATACTGGCATATCCTGCTCGATAACCAATCGCGGTATTGCTGTCGCCATTACTGCTATTTAATGTGCCGTTGCCATTTGATACGTTGTATGATCCTGTTGTATTAGCCAGTTGTGAATCGTCACCAATCGCGGTGTTAAATCCACCGGTGGTATTGGCTTTCATACTTTGGTTGCCGAGCGCAGTATTGTTCGATCCCGTGGTGTTATATCTAAGTGCATAATTACCACTCGCGGTATTGTCAGAGCCCAAGGTATTGTCGCGCATGGCATAGTTTCCCATGGAGGTATTGTCGTTGCCTGATGAATTTGAGCGTAGTGAATAATTACCAACAGCCGTATTTTTATCACCTGATGTGTTGTCACTGAGTGAGTAATTACCGATAGAAGTGTTGCTTGTGCCTGTTGTGTTATCTTGCAAAGCGTAGTTACCCATTGCTGTATTCTTATTCCCCGTGGTATTATATTTAAGGGTTTCAAAACCAACAGCAGTGTTGTCATCTCCTGTGGTGTTATAGCGCATAGAATAGCTGCCAATGGCGACATTTTGTTTGCCTGAGGTGTTATTTCGAAGGCCAAAATAACCCACTGATGTATTGTTAAGGCCGCTGGTATTTTCTTTCATAGCGGAGTCGCCAATGGCGACATTTTTAGTACCTGATGTATTGTTTAAAAGTGCGTTGCTACCAGTTGATGTATTGCTAGCCAGTAGCGGCATTGATAGTATTAAAAGAAATAGAAAGCTAGTTTTCATACTTTTCCCCAAGAATATAAAGAGATAAGTATAGCTCTTAGTTGTCTATTTATTACGTCTATTTATTACGTCTATTTTTAAAAAATAGTTGTAGTAAGCCTTTGCATTCATTGGCCAGAACGCCTCCTTGAGTCTCAATTGAGTGGTTAAAACAGACACTGGTAGACAAATCTTGACAAGAGCCACAAACGCCTGTTTTTTGATCAAAAGCGCCAAACACAACGCGAGCTATACGTGCATGAATCATCGCACCTAAGCACATAGTGCAGGGCTCTAGAGTGACATAAAGTGTAGTATTAGGCAGGCGATAGTTGTTCAGTTTTTTGCCGGCTTTACGTAGTAGTTGGATTTCTGCATGGGCGGTAGGATCGTTGTTTGATATGGGTTGATTATGCGCACTAGCAATCAATTGATCATCCTGTACTAACACTGCACCGACTGGCATTTCATCTATTGCTTCTGCAAGTTTGGCTTGTTCGATGGCAAGCGCCATCCACTTTTCATCAACTGATGAATCTATTCCCATTCAATGGTGGCCGGTGGTTTGCCTGAGATAT
>JAUWPG010000072.1 GCA_030611725.1 Gammaproteobacteria bacterium | reverse complement strand
CTTTACTTGTTGTGTTGGTAAAGGCATAAACTGGAATATCTAGCGAGGACGCATTGAAATAATTAAAATACACTCGTAGAGACTCAGATTGATTGATATCCTTGTGTGCTTTTAATAATGACTCTACATCAGCAACAATTGCGGGCATTTGTGCAATATCATCGTAACGAATACCAATTACTTCTTTTGATACGACGATTGGTCATACGTGATGGGGTTTCAATGGGAATTGAAGCGAAAATAGAGTTTGGAATATAAACAGGGTTTTTGCTAAAAGTACGAATACGTGTCATGCGCCAGCCAATTTTCTCAACCGTGCCTTCAAACTCGCTAGAGCGAATCCAATCGCCTGTTGAAAAAGGCTTATCCATCTGGATCATTAACCCGCCAAAAATATTGCTCAGCATGTCTTTAGCAGCGAAGCCCATGACAACACCACCAACACCACCAAAGGTAAGTAGACTTGAAATTGAGAAGCCTAAAAACTGTGCAATACCTAATCCAATGGCAATAATAATGAGAATTTTAAGTAGGCGAGTAATAAGCCTAACTGAGTCGCCATCAACATTGGTATCACGTTCGAGCATGTAATCTTCCATACCAGAAACTATACGAATCACACCCCAGGTAACAATGAAAATTGGTGCAATATCGATATATTCAATTACATTATTTAAAACTTCTATTTGTCCTTTAAAGGCGTTAATAGAGAAGTAAACCCAGCCAAACCATATCAATACTTTTAGTGGGGCAGAAACCGCATTAATGAGATGATCATCCCACTGATTTTTAGTCTTACTGGTATGAGAGATGATTTGTTTAAGTACGATACCTAAAATGATATGCACTACAAATGCAATGCCAAATAAAATACCAACAGTCTGGTAGGGTGTCATATTTTGTAAAAATTCGTTCATAGGGCTTATTTTAGCTGTTATTTCAAGTATTTGAGTGGATTAATTGGGACTTTAAATTTTTTCATTTCAAAATAAAAATTATCCGTTCCAGTTAAAGCGATAACTTGCCCTCTTTTGACTTCGTCACCACTTTTAACCTTAAGACTTTGATTTTGGGTGTACGAGCTGTAAAAACCCAGTGGATGTTTAATGACAATCATTTTCCCAAGGCTTTTTGTCTTTCCACCGCTGTAAGCAACAATGCCATCAAGAATAGCTCTCACTGGTTGATTGGGCTGAGTATTAAAAGTTAGACCTGGGTGTTGCTCAGAGAAAGTTTTAACCACTTTACCTACAACCGGAATATTTGGTGTTTTCTTAGGGTTTTTAACAGCTTTAATAGGGCTTCCAAGACGAGCTTGATCGATGTTTTGCTGGTTGATTGATTTTTCAACAACAATGACAGAAGGTTTCGGTGAGGACGAAAAACATCCACTCAATGTCATTAATATAAAAGCAAGACTAAATAATTTAATTAACATACCAAATTCCTAAAATCACAATAATAATCAAAGCATACCCTAATCGATCAATATGCTTTTGTAGCCAAATATCGGCTTGACTGCCAAATTTTTTTACCAAAAAAACCACCAAATAATATCGCGCACCACGTGCCAGTAAAGAAATTAAGACAAATGGTAATATTGCCATATTCATGGTTCCAGCCGTAATGGTGGCTAATTTATAAGGCAATGGAGTGAATGCGGCTAATCCAACAAGCCAAATGTTATATTGATCAAACCAAGTTTTCGCAGTATCAACCATTGTCGCTTCAATTAAGCCATATTTGAGCAAGAAAGCAAGTAATGTTTTCCCTAATAAATAACCAACCAATCCACCTAAAACTGAGGTGATTGTACAAACCAACGCATAATAATAAGCTTTGTTTGGTTGCTTGAGCGCCATTGGCGCCAAAATCACATCGGGTGGTGGGTATGGCAGCACTGAAGACTCTAGAAAGCTAACTACGGATAGCCAATAAATGGCGTATTTACTTTGCGCCCAATCCAGTGTCTTTTGATAGAGTCTAGAAAAGATTTTCATACAGGGTTAATTTTTCTCCAACATTGGAAAATCTAAGGCTTCACGAGAATCGTAATACGTTTGTGCAACTTTTTGACTCATTGCACGTACCTGATGAATAAATCGGGCGCGATCAGTCACACTAATAGCGTGGCGTGCATCAAGTAAGTTAAACAAATGAGATGCCTTTATCACCTGCTCGTAAGCAGGGTAGGGTAGCGCTTTTTCAATTAGTTGTTCGTTCATTGCCACTGCTTCGTCAAATTGTTTGAACAATACATCGGTATCAGCAATCTCGAAATTATAAGTTGATTGCTCAACTTCGTTCTGATGAAAAACATCGCCGTAACTAACGCCTTCAGTCCAAACCAAATCAAACACACTGTCAACACCTTGAAGATACATAGCGAGACGTTCCAAGCCGTAAGTTAGCTCTCCTGAGACTGGTTTACAAGCCAAACCACCAACTTGTTGAAAATAGGTAAATTGAGAAACCTCCATACCGTTAAGCCAGATCTCCCAGCCTAATCCCCAAGCGCCCAATGTTGGTGATTCCCAGTTGTCCTCAACAAAACGCACATCATGTACAGTAAGGTCAATGCCGATCTCGGTTAAAGATTCTAAATACAAATCTTGAATATCTTTAGGGGATGGCTTAAGAATCACTTGAAATTGATAGTAATGCTGAAGGCGGTTTGGGTTGTCACCATAACGGCCATCGGTTGGGCGACGCGAAGGCTGCACGTAAGCCGCGTTCCAAGGCTCAGGGCCAATGGCTCTTAAAAAAGTAGCTGGATGAAAAGTACCTGCGCCCATCTCCATGTCAAAGGGTTGTAATAAGGTACAGCCCTTTGAAGCCCAAAAATTTTGTAATTTTAAAATTAAATTTTGAAAGGATGCGCTTGCGTCTAGCTCTGAAATTGGCATAATAAGTCAGCTGAAATAAGTCTAAAAATTACAAAAATTTTACCGCATCAAGCCTGAATAGATTAGGTTTTTATCAAAGAATTCAGGGTTCTGACTAATGCCAAGGTAAGTAGTAGAAAAGCAGAAATATCAAAGAAAAATATTGAATAAATGACATAAAAAATGCGACCTAAAGGCCGCATTTTTTTATTTAACTAAAGGTTGAATCTAGTATTTATAAGATTCTGGCTTGAATGGGCCTTCCTTATTAACTTTGATATAGCTGGCTTGTGCGTCTGTTAGTGTTGTTAGTACACCACCAAAACCACCAACCATACCAGCAGCCACTTCTTCGTCAAGCTTCTTAGGAAGAACCTCTACGTAGATATCGCCACCTCTGGTTGCAAATTTAGCATCAAATAAGT
>JAUWPG010000065.1 GCA_030611725.1 Gammaproteobacteria bacterium | reverse complement strand
AATCAATATTAAAATCATAAGTTTCAATCTTGCATAATTGCCGCAAGACGTTCTAAGCCCATACCAGTATCAACAGATGGCTTAGGCAAAGGATTTAAGTGACCTTGTTTATCACGGTCATATTGCATGAACACAAGGTTCCAAATTTCAATATAACGATCGCCATCTTCATCCGCATGACCTGGAGGACCGCCAGCAATGTCTTCGCCATGATCATAAAAAATCTCACTCGATGGACCGCACGGACCCGTATCACCCATTTGCCAGAAATTATCCTTAGCACCGCAACGAGAAATACGATTTCTAGGAAAACCAATCTCATTCACCCAAATATCTTCAGCCTCATCGTCTTCTTCAAACACACTGATCCAAAGTTTTTCTTTAGGCAGGCCAATCTCAACGGTTAAAAACTCCCAAGCATACTGAATAGCTTCACGTTTGAAGTAATCACCAAAGCTAAAATTACCCAGCATCTCAAAGAATGTGTGATGACGTGCGGTATAGCCCACATTTTCCAAATCATTATGTTTTCCACCTGCACGCACACAGCGCTGACAAGAGGCAGCACGTGTATAAGGGCGCTTTTCTATGCCACTGAATACATCCTTGAATGGCACCATGCCAGCATTGACAAACAACAAGGTTTTGTCATTATGCGGCACGAGTGATGCGCTCGGCTCGATGGTATGACCTTTCGAGGCGTAAAAGTCTAAGAATTTTTGTCTAATCTCAGCGGTTTTCATCAGCGTTTAAACGTTGTATAAAAATGCCTAATTATACTGACTATCTATGCAATTAGCGAAGTGTCGCCTGCCCCCTGACGGATAATCTTAATACCATCGCCGGATAAATCAATCACTGTGGTTGGCTCTGGTGGGCAATAACCATCATCAATAATTAAATCCACTTGATTATCGACCGCATCTCGCACATCATTAATATCGTAAAACTCAAAACCTTTAAGAATTAAAGAAACACTCATTAATGGCTCGTCTAACTCCTTTAACAATGCTTGCACCACACCGTGGTGCGACACCCTAACGCCAATGGTTTTTTTCTTTTCATGGAGTAGGCGCTTTGGCACGTCACGCGTACCTTCCAAAACAAACGTATAAGCACCTGGCAAAATTTTCTTCAATAATCGAAAAGCATTGTTATCCAATTTTGCATATTCGCCAATATGCGATAGATCTCGCATCATTAAGGTGAAGTCGTGACGCTTAGACAGGCTACGAATTTGTCTAATTTTTTCAAGCCCTTTTTTGTTGCCCAAAGCAGTGCCCAGTGCATAACCTGAATCAGTTGGATAGGCAATCACCGCACCTGCATGTAACTCATCAGCCACTTGCTTAACCAGACGCTGTTGTGGATTTTGTGGATGAATTTCAAACAACTTTGCCATTACCAATCTCTCCATACGGTTTCATTCACATTCGGCATATCATGCAGATGCCCAATCCGTACTCTTTGATTGGGCCAACCGTGGTAATCAGAGCCACTCGATGCTAGCAAGTCTAGCTCTCTTGCCCATTGGCTCATCAACGTAACTTCATCAGAACTACTCGATCCAGTTACCACTTCAACACCATCTAAACCCGAATCAGACAAATGATTTAACAAACGCTTAACCTTGGTGTTGGTCATACGATAACGCAAAGGATGTGCAAGTACTGCCTTACCACCTGCCGCATGTATCCAGCTAATAACCTCATCAAATTGCGCCCATTTTCCGCCCACACCACCTGGCTTCTTACCAGTTAAAAAGCGTTTAAAAACGCTTCTCATGTCCTTGCATACACCCTCTTGAATTAGCATCTGTGCAAAATGTGTGCGCGTAATCATGCCAGTTTTGGCAATCGCCTGAGTCTTTTCCATTGCACCAACCACACCCGCCCCGCCTAGACCACGTGCTATTTTCTCGGCACGCAGTTGACGAAAATCCTGGTGTTGTTTAAGCCCGGCCTGTAATACTTCATTATCCGCATCAACCCCCAAACCCAAAATATGAATGGTCATGTTGCTCCACATAGCTGATACCTCTACCCCAGGCACAAATTGCATACCGAGTTTGTTCGCCTCAGCCTTGGCTTCAGCGAGCCCATCCACAGTGTCATGATCTGTGAGTGAAAAGATATCGCAATTTTGTTGTTTAGCGAGACGAACCACTTCAGTAGGCGATAAAATTCCATCAGAATAATATGAGTGGTTATGCAAATCAATAATCATAATTGCCTATTATAATCTATACGTTTAACAAACTTAATTCGCTATAATCTTTAACATAATTATTAAATACAATTAAATCATGTGCGGAATTGTTGGTGGTGTCTGTAAAAACAACATTATATCTGTGTTAGTGAATGGCTTAAAACGTCTAGAGTATCGTGGCTATGATTCTGCTGGCGTGGTTGTCTTATGTAAAAACAATAAATTCAACCGCGCAAGGGCTGTTGGTAAAGTCGCCAGCCTTGAAAAACGCATCAAAGATAAGAAAACACCACTAGATGGCACTATTGGTATTGCTCATACGCGCTGGGCCACGCATGGAGAGCCATCAAGCCTCAATGCTCATCCACATATTTGTAACCATACAGTTAGTGTTGTACACAATGGTATTATTGAAAACTTTTTAGAATTGAAAGCCGAGCAAGAGGCTGACGGTTATACATTTACTTCAGAGACTGATACCGAAGTGATTGGTCATGCCATTCATCAACATTTACAAGACAGCAAGTCTTTATTAAAAGCCACACAAAAAGCCATTCTAAGCTTTAAAGGTGCGTATGGCATTGGCGTAATATCACCTAAATATCCTGGGCATATTATTGCCGCAAGAAGCGGATCACCACTAGTGATTGGCATTAGTAAGCAAGGCAACTTTATCGCTTCTGATCAAATGGCATTATTGGATGTTACTAAAGACTTCATCCATTTACTAGAAGGTGATATTGCTGACATTACCCTTGATTCTGTGACTATTTATGACAAAGATGGTAAGCAAGTAGAGCGAGAAATTAAAACCTCAAAGCTAAAAAGTGGTCAAGTGTCAAAACGTGGTTATGCGCACCACATGCTTAAAGAAATCTTTGAGCAACCACAAGCCGTTCGTGACACGCTAGAATCGCGTATTACCAAAGACACAGTGCTATCATCTGCTTTTGGCCATAAAGCCAAAGACATCTTTAAAAACACCAAACACATTCAAATCATTGCTTGTGGCACCAGTTACAATGCAGGGCTCGTAGCCAAGTACTGGCTTGAAGACATTGCCAAGATCCCCACTCACATTGAAGTCGCAAGTGAGTATCGCTATCGCGATCCAATTATTCTAGACAACACCTTATTTATCACCATCTCACAAAGTGGTGAAACCGCCGACACGCTCGAAGCACTCAAAGCGGTTAAAAAAAGCAGCAAAGGTAAGAACATTCATACACTCACCATTTGTAACTCGGCGGAATCTTCTCTTACGCGTGAGTCAGAGCTTACCTTCCTCACTCATGCAGGCCCTGAGATTGGTGTTGCTTCTACTAAAGCCTTCACCACACAGTTGGTATCACTCGCACTACTCTCAATAGCAATTGGTAAGTGTCACAAGCAAGTGTCTTCAGCGCAAGAAGCTAAGATTGTAGATGGTCTTAATCGCCTTCCAGGTTTGATCAAGAAAACACTCAAGCAAGAAGATCAAATTAAAGAATTAGCCAAAACCTTTAAAGATAAATTTAACGCTATATTTTTGGGCAGAGGAACCATGCATGCGATAGCCATGGAAGGTGCGCTTAAACTTAAAGAAATCAGCTATATTCACGCTGAAGCCTTTCCAGCAGGTGAGCTTAAACATGGCCCCATTGCCCTGATTGACAAAGACACGCCAGTGATCGCCATCGCCCCGAATGACAGACTATTAGACAAGCTCAAATCAAACCTACAAGAAGTCAAATCAAGAGGCTCGAAAATGATTGTATTTGAAGACGAAGCCGCACAAGTAGAGCCTATGAAAGGCATGACCATTGTGCCAACCACTACTGATTTAGGCAGAATTACCGCACCAATTATCTTCACCATTCCACTACAACTACTCAGCTACCATGTGGCACTTATTAAAGGCACTGATATAGACCAACCGAGGAATTTAGCCAAATCAGTTACGGTTGAGTAAGGCCATTAAATAATGCCTTCATTCTTAGCAAAGGCATTGGTAGCAACCACAAAACCTTTAACACTACCACAATCAAATCTTTCGCCTTGAAATTTATAGGCAATAACTTTGCCCTGCTTGGCTAGTATCATCAGTGCATCAGTAATCTGAATCTCTCCATTTTTATCACGCGCTGTATTTTCAAGCACATCAAATATCTCTGGTGTAAGAATGTATCTGCCAATAATGGCTAAATTGGTCGGTGCATCGGTCAGGCTGGGCTTTTCCACCATGCTGTTTACTCGATATGCATCGTTTGAACCCTCTAGCAAATCACCCTCAATCACCCCGTATTTATCCACCTCAGCCATTGGCACTTCTTCAATAGCGACAATACAGCAATCAGGATGTTGCTCATAAAGTTTGGTCATTTGCGTGAGTACTGAATCACCATCGCTCGTACACAAATCATCTGGCAGGATGACGGCGAACGGTTCATTATCAATCAGTGACTTGCCG
>JAUWPG010000026.1 GCA_030611725.1 Gammaproteobacteria bacterium | reverse complement strand
TCGGTGGTGGTCGTACAGGCATCTTAGAAACTTCATTTAGAGAAGAAACAGAAACAGATTTATTTGGTGAGCAAGTAGTTCTGTGTGGCGGTACAACAGCACTAGTTCAGGCAGGTTTTGAGACATTGGTAGAAGCAGGTTACGAGCCAGAAATGGCGTATTTTGAGTGCTTGCATGAGTTAAAGTTGATTGTTGATTTGATGTATGAAGGCGGTATTGCTAACATGCGTTATTCAATTTCAAATACGGCAGAATATGGTGATGTAACACGTGGACCACGTATTATTACTAGCGAAACTAAGGCTGAAATGAAGAAAATCCTGGGTGAAATCCAAGATGGTTCATTTGCTAAAGAATTTATTACCAATGTTGCCAGCTTGCCAGCACGTCGTGAAGTTCAGCGTCAGCACAAAATTGAGCAAGTTGGCGAATCACTACGGTCAATGATGCCTTGGATTAATAAGATTGTCGATCAAAGTAAAAATTAAATAGATTTTATTAGACATCAAACGCCCAACTTGGTTGGGCGTTTTTATTTGTCCAGATCAAACAATATAGCGCTATAATCTCAATATGATAGTTAAGAAAGCAAAAAGAGGAATTTACTTACTACCCAATGTTTTAACAACCATTGGATTGTTTGCTGGTTTTTTTGCCATTATATTAGCTACTAAAGGCCAATATGCCGATGCCGCTATTGCTATCTTTGTGGCGATGTTATTTGATGGCCTTGATGGTCGTGTAGCACGCCTAACGAATACTCAGAGCTCATTCGGCGAACAGTATGACTCGATGGCAGATATGCTTTCGTTTTGTGTGGCGCCAGCTTTATTGGTGTATTTTTGGCAGTTTTCTGACATAGGTAAAATTGGTTGGCTAGGTGCATTTGTTTATACGGCTGCTGGTGCACTACGCTTGGCTCGGTTTAATACGCAAATTGGTGTTGAGGACAAGCGTTATTTTCAAGGATTGCCTTCACCGGCAGCTGCAGCACTGGTTGCAGGTATGGTTTGGACAAAGCAAAGTATTGGTGTAACAGACTACGATCAATACCTAACACTTATAAGTTGGATTATTCTTGTCAGTGCCGGCGTGTTAATGGTAAGTAATATTCGTTATTACAGTTTTAAAGGGATTGACCTAAAAGGCAGAGCTTCTTTTAAATTGTTGTTGATTGCAACGCTTATGATTATTGTGATCACTTTATGGCCTAGTGCAATCTTATTTGTCTTATTCTTAGCTTATGCTTTATCTGGATTAATCGTAACTATGATTGAAGTGAGAAAAAAACGTCAAATAAAAAAACGAGTAAAAAGCGACTAATATTGCTTTATAATGCGCATTATGAGTTTTCAAGTTACCACTCCTCAATTTAAGCAAAGCATTCCCTTGTTTTGGTTGTTACGATTATTGCCATAAGGCATAATCTACTTTCGCGTACGACTGAAAAGTCCCGCACTTCAAAAACTGAATATAACAACATAAAAAACACAGGAGACTTAAATGTCTGACAAACTAATTATTTTTGATACAACCCTTCGTGATGGAGAGCAATCGCCTGGTGCATCAATGACCAAAGATGAGAAAGTGCGCATTGCTAAAGTATTAGAAAAAATGAAGGTAGATGTTATTGAGGCGGGTTTTGCCATTGCATCACCAGGTGATTTTGAAGCAGTACAAGCCGTGGCCAATGCCGTGAAAGATTCAACTATTTGTTCTCTTGCCAGGGCATTAGATAAAGACATTGATCGCGCAGGTGAAGCATTAAAAAATACAAATTCTGCACGTATTCATACCTTTATTGCGACCAGCGATATTCATATGAAAATGAAGCTAAATATGACACCAGATCAAGTGGTAGATCAGGCAGTTCGTGCGGTCAAACGTGCTAGAAAATATACTGATAATATTGAGTTTTCACCAGAAGATGCGGGCAGATCAGATGAGGATTTTCTTTGTCGCATTATTGAAGCAACGATTGATGCGGGTGCGACTACAATTAATATTCCTGATACGGTTGGTTATAATATTCCACATCAGTTTGGTGCAACAATAAAGTCTTTGATAGAGCAAATTCCAAATTCTGACAAGGTAATTTTTTCAGCACATTGCCATAATGATTTAGGCTTGGCTGTAGCCAACTCTTTGTCTGCTGTACTGAATGGCGCAAGACAAGTTGAATGTACGATTAATGGCTTAGGTGAACGCGCTGGCAATACTTCACTAGAAGAGCTAGTGATGGCGGTTAGAACGCGACAGGATGTATTTGACTGTGATACTAATATTAATACTACTCATATTTTGGCAGCCTCGCGTTTGGTTTCAAGTGTTACCGGTTTTATCGTGCAGCCAAACAAAGCCATTGTGGGTGCGAATGCTTTTGCACATGAAGCAGGGATTCACCAAGATGGCGTGTTAAAACATCGTGAAACTTATGAAATTATGCGGGCAGAAGATGTGGGCTGGAATGCCAATAAATTGGTTTTAGGAAAACATTCTGGTCGTAACGCCTTTAAAGTTAGATTGGCTGAGCTAGGCGTAGAGTTTGATTCTGAAGAAAGTTTAAATGATACATTTAAGCGCTTTAAAGAATTGGCAGATAAAAAACACGAAATTTTTGATGAAGATTTACAAGCCTTGGTTTCAGAAACGCAAACTGAAGCGACTGAATTAATTAAATTGGTGTCTTTGAAGGTGTGTACAGAAACTGGCGAAGAAAATACCGCAACGGTTGTTTTGTCGATTGATGATAAAGAGAAAATCGCCACTGCTAAAACTTCAGGTGCTGTAGATGCAACTTTTAGTGCAATTAATTCGTTGGTAGATTTTGAGCTTAATTTGCAATTATATTCTGTGTCGAATGTAACCCAGGGAACAGATGCACTGGGTGAGGTTAGTGTGCGTCTAGAACATAATGGCCGTATTATCAACGGTCAAGGCGTAGATACAGATATTATTACTGCGAGCGCTAAAGCTTATATCCATGGATTGAATAAAATTATGGCAGCTACTGATAGGGCGCATCCTCAAGTATGAAAGAAGCGTTAAGATCACGTTATTTAGAAGCAATAGGTGTGCCTGATTTTTTGTACATCCAAACTGAATCAGAAGATCTAAACGCACAAAAAATCACCACACAATGTCTGGTGATTGAAACCAGTAATACACATTCATTTTGTTTAAATGGAAAGACTCGAGATTTTTTATTAAAAATGCTAGAGGCTGTCGGGCTTACAAAAGACGACATTCATTGTATTAGTATTAATGCTGATGATTTAAGTCGTACACTTTCTGGTTATAATGCCAAAACAGTGTTGCTCATGAGTGAAGGTTTAAAGCCATCTTCTGAGCAACATTTTATTACACACCATCCGAGTGAAATCTTGACCAATGAAAAACTCAAGCGAGAAGCCTGGGAAGTACTAAAAAAAATTAAAGCATGCCTAAAGTAGACTATACATTAAAAGGCTACGAGCGCCCTAAACTCGCCACACCAAATGGTGAAAGTAAGCTATTGATGCATTCTTGTTGTGCACCTTGCGCCGGTGAAATTATGGAGGCATTGGCCGCTTCAGATATTGATACTACTATTTTCTTTTACAATCCAAACATTCACCCAAAGGCAGAATACGAGTTACGTAAAGAAGAAAACATTCGCTTTGCACAGAAACTTGGTATGTCGTTCATTGATGCAGATTACGACAAAGATAATTGGTTTGATCGTACGCACGGTCAAGAAAATGAGCCTGAGCGTGGTGAGCGCTGTACCACGTGTTTTGATATGCGTTTTGAGGTGACTGCACAATACGCCAAAGAACATGGTTTTGATCTTATTTCTTCAACACTGGGTATTTCTCGCTGGAAAAATATGAATCAGATTAATGGTTGTGGCGTACGTGCAACAAAACCTTTTAATGGCGTGAACTACTGGGAGTTTAACTGGCGCAAACAAGGTGGTTCATCGCGTATGTTGGAGCTGTCTAAACGTGAAGAATTCTATCAGCAAGAATATTGTGGCTGTGTGTATTCATTGCGTGATACTAATCAATGGCGTGTCTCTCGTGGTCGAGAGAAAATTGAACGCGGCGTAAAGTATTACCAACAAGCGATGGACAAATTATCTGTTCAAACTAAAGTTTAGCTGAGTAAATATAACAACAGTGCTTTTTGTGCATGTAGGCGATTTTCAGCTTCATTCCACACCAAGCTTTGTTTGCCATCAATCACATTAGCACTAACTTCTTCACCACGGTGTGCTGGCAGACAATGCATAAAAGCCGCCTCTGGTTTGGCATTATTCATAAGTTCGGTGTTAACTTGAAAATCTTTAAAAGCCAGTTTACGCCTCTTCTGTTCTACTTCTTGCCCCATGCTGGCCCAAACATCAGTCACCACTAGGTCTACACCTTCGCAAGCAGTTTTTGCATTGGTGTGTAAGTTGATGTAGTCAGCATATTGGTTGATAAAGTTTTGATCTGGCTCATAACCTTCAGGTGTGGCAATGTTCAGTGTAAAGTTAAATGCTTTGGCGGCCTGCATATACGTATGACACATATTATTACCATCGCCAATCCATGCCACAGTTTTGCCTTTAATAGAGCCACTGTGTTCTTGATAAGTCATCATATCTGCCAACAATTGACAAGGGTGTGATTCATCCGATAAAGCGTTGATAATAGGCACTGATGAGTGTTGGGCGAATGTGTTGATATCATCATGAAAAGACACGCGCATCATAATAGCATCTACCATCGAGCTAATTACAATTGCACTGTCAGTAATTGGTTCGCCACGACCTAACTGAATATCTTTATTTGACAGGAATAAAGCGTGACCACCAAGTTGCGCCATACCAGCTTCGAATGAAACACGAGTACGTGTTGACGATTTATCAAAAAGCATCGCCAGTGTTTTATTCTTTAAACTGTTGTTGATCTCACCAGCCTTATGTTGTTTTTTTAGTGTGATCGCCTGATCAATGATTTTTTGTAAATCATTGGTTGATAAATCATCTAAATTGATAAAGTGTTTTGTCATTTTTGTTTCCTCGTTTAGACAGCGTCGATTAGTTCACAGACTGTATTGATAATAATATCAGCTTCAGTTTTAGTAATAATCAGTGGTGGCAATAAACGAATTGATTGTCCGGTAATGTTAAGTAATAGTTTTTTATTGAGTGCCGCATTTAACAGGCTAGAGCAGTCTTGATTAAGTTCAATGGCCAGCATCAAACCTTTTCCACGTATCTCTACAACCTTGTCCGAATTCTTTAACCTTGATTTAAAGCTTAATAGTAGGTATTCACCCATCTGTATAACATTGTTAAGAATGTTGTCTTTTTCGATAATTTCAAGCACTGTGAGCGCCACTTTACATACTAATGGATTACCACCAAAGGTAGATCCATGCGAACCTGGCTGGAATAGCTTAGCTGCTTTACCCTTGGCTAAACATGCACCAATAGGCACGCCATTGCCTAAGCCTTTTGCCAGGGTTAAAACATCAGGTGTTATGTCGTTATATTCGTAAGCAAATAATTTACCAGTACGGCCGATGCCTGTTTGCACTTCATCTAGAATAAGCAACCAGTCATTAGTTTGGCAAATCGCTTGCACTTGATTAAGATAGTCGTCAGCTGGAATAATCACACCACTTTCACCCTGGATAGGTTCTAGCATCACAGCCACTACATTGGCATTATTAGCATGTATTTTAATGGCATCAATATTGTTAAAATCGACATGAATAAATTCACTCACCAGCGGTGCAAAGCCAGATTGTACTTTTGGGTTGCCGGTAGCTGATAAGGTTGCCATGGTTCGACCATGAAAACTCTGATTAGCAGTTAAGATAATTGGATTTTCAATGTTATTAGCATGGCCGTGCAAACGGGCAATTTTAATCGCAGCCTCGTTGGCTTCAGCACCCGAGTTGGCAAAAAATGCATTGTCCATATTGGACAATTGGCAAAGCTTCTCAGCCAGTGCTTCTTGGTGTTGAATATGATACCAATTACTGGTGTGTAATAGTTCGCCAGCTTGTGTTTGTATGGCAGTGGTAATGTCTTTGTGACAATGGCCTAGACCAACCACGCTAACACCTGATAAACCATCTAAGTACTGATCGCCTTTAGTGTCTGTCAGGTAGCAGCCTTCACCTTTAATAAAGGTGACTTCAAGTGGTGCATAATTTGACATTAAATAAGACATAAGTTTTTAGTGTATTTTTAAATTGTCCACTAAACAAAAAAGCCCCGAAATGGGGCTTTTGTTACCAATCAGAATTCTGATTATGATTGGTATTGTAAAGGTGGGGCCATTTGATTGTCAATTTCAGCTAACTCTGTTTTGTAACTCTCGTAAAAAGATCCTGCTGGTGGGTTAACCCAATCTTCGTATGAAAAACCGTTTGCATCTGTGTGAGCTTTAAAGGTAATTTGTAATGCGATTCTTTTAGCGCTTAATTCATTGGATTCTTGACTGACTGCGTCCATGTTTATCTCCTAAATGTAGAACAAGTAAAAAAACAATAATTATAACCTTAAACCAATCTTTGTGGTCTTTATTATTTACTGAGAATAGTAACAAATACTTTACAATTTATTTTAGTTTATGGCACAATTAAGTTAAATATTTTTTTATTATCTGATAAGGAGCGTTTATGCAACTAAGTATTTCTGGTCACCATCTCGATATCACCGAGGCAATCAAGCAACATTCTATTGAAAAATTATCTAAAATTAAACATCATTTTGATCATTTGATTAATATCAATATGATTTTAGAGGTTGAGAAAGATGTGCAAAAAGCCGAGGCAACTGTTCATATTAGTGGGGCAGATTTATTTGCTAAAGCAGAAAGTGGTGATATGTACACTTCTATCGACCAAATGGTTAAAAAATTAGATTCACAAATTAAAAAACACAAAGAAAAATTAAACGACCATAGAAAAAACTAAAGGTCGACTAACTTAGGGCTGTAAAACGCTGAGTTCATTAAAGAAGGAACATTGATTCAATGTCAGAAGTTGAAAACACTTCTTTCGAAGCTTACCTCCAAAGATTGATGTTATCTTTGGAGGCATCTTTGTATGAAGAGACTACTGCTCAACTTGCCAATTTACATTCGGCTGAAATTGCTCGTCTATTAGAAGCCATTCCACCCAAGAGCAGAATCAAGCTTTGGCTTAATATTGATGCAGGAACGCAGGGTGATATTCTTAAAGACCTTAGTGAAAATGTTCAATCTCAACTTTTAAATGAAATGGATGTTAATGCCATTGTTGAAGCCACTGAAGGTTTCGATATGGATGACTTAGCAGATATTGTACCCAATCTGCCTGAATCAGCATTACACAATTTATTACTCACATTAGATCACAAGCATCGAAACCACTTAAAACATGTGTTGTCATACCCTGAAGATTCAGCGGGCGGATTGATGGATATTGATATTATTACTGTACGTGATGATGTTACGGTGCGTACAGTGATTCGCTACCTTCGTTTATTAAAAAAAATGCCAAGTGATACCGATAAGGTATTTGTAGTTGATCGTGCGTATAAATATTTAGGTTCGATTCATATTTCTGTCTTGTTAACCAATGAGGCTGAGCAAAATATTAATCCATTAATCAACAAAACTTTACAGCCAATTTCAGCAGATATGCCTGCAAAGGAAGTGGCCAATTTATTTGAACAGCGTAATCTAATTTCTGCCCCAGTGGTTGATGAAAATAACCAACTGATCGGTCGTATTACTATTGATGATGTAGTTGATGTGATTCGTGATGAAGCCGAGCACTCGGTAATGTCAATGGTGGGTTTGGATGAAGAAGAGGATGTGTTTGCGCCGGTAATGCAAAGCTCTAAGCGTCGTAGTGTTTGGCTCGGTGTTAACCTTATTACAGTGTTTATTGCGGTATTTTTTATCGGACTTTTTGAAGCAACATTGCAAGAAAAAATTGCTCTAGCCATCTTAATGCCAGTGGTGGCGTCAATGGGTGGTATTGCCGGCACTCAGACTTTAATTTTGGCAACTCGCGGTATTGCAACTGGCAGAATAACTGCTTCTAATCTTAAAGTGCTGATTAATAAAGAAGTCGCGATTGGGTTTGTAAATGGAATAATTTGGTCTGTAGTGATTGGTATAGCCACCTATGTTTGGTTTTCAGACCTAGGGCTAAGCTTGGTAATTGCCTTAGCGATTATTGTTAATCTAATATTTGCGGCTTTCTCTGGTGCATTTTTACCGTCATTATTAATTAGATTTAAAATTGATCCTGCACTTGCTGGGGGTGTAATTCTTACAACAATTACTGATGTAATAGGATTTGTAGTATTTCTAGGCTTGGCTACGCTGGTAATCTAAAATTTTATTTCTGAGAATTAGTCGCACATAAACCAAGATAAATAAATGCCCTTTGTTCTTAAGAAATTTAATGCCGTTAAAGGTAAAAAGATTCAATCTTTCTTATTAGATGAGGCAGATTTATCGTCATCAGTGTCTCAAAAGCTGCTTGCTAAAAATAGAGTATTTGATGAGCAGGGTAATGTTTTAAAAAATGGGTACATACTGCAATGTAAATACATACAGGTAGCGGTATTTGAAGGTCATACAAGAGGCTTGAAGCCTGTGTTTGAAGTGCAAGATTTTGCTGTATTTGACAAGCCATCTGGTCTGATGGTGCATCCGACTCGTAAAACCACAGAATATAGCTTACTTGATGAAGTAAGGTATTATTTTGGCGATCAAGCGGATTTAGCCCACAGAATTGATGCTGAGACTTCAGGTTTAGTGTTAGTAGCTAAAAATAAGCGAGCAAACATTCAGTTAAAAACCATGTTTGAGAATAAAGAATACGACAAAGAGTATTTGGCGGTAATTAAAGGAAAAATAACAAAGAGCCTGACAATTGACAAACCCATCGCAAAATCAAATAGTGATATTACAGTGAAAATGACTTGTGAAAATACACAAGGTAAAGAATCAACTACACATATTTATCCTTTAAAGTTTAATGTTAAAGATAATACAACCTTGGTAAAGGCCGTGCCTATTACTGGTAGGCAGCATCAAATAAGAGTACACCTTGATTCAATTGGACACAGTATTCTAGGTGATCCAATTTATGGTGTTGATGAGCGAATAGCCAACGAGTACTTATGTAAAAATTTATCAGATAAAAAAAGGTTTGAATCTACTGGTGCTAAAAGACTAATGCTTCATGCTAATAATTTATCGTTCACTTATCAAGAAACTGAATACAATATTACTTCAAAATTAGGAATCCTGGTCTTTAATTAAATATAAAACTAAGACAGGTTGATATATTGTAAATTAGAAATCTTCAGTAGAGATTTCGTTAGCCTTTAACCAAATTCTAAATTTTTCTTGAATCTCTTCTAGGGTTTCTTGATTGTCAGCTTCAAAGCGCAATACCAAACACGGCGTAGTATTAGAAGGGCGCACTAAGCCCCAACCATTTGGATAATCAACACGTACGCCATCAATAGTGGTGATTTTAGCACCCTCAAAACTTACATTTTCAGCGAGCTTGTCCATGGCATCGAACTGCTGGCCTTGTTCGTCAAAATGAATGTTAATTTCAGGGGTGTTAATGCTGTCGGGTAAATCAGCAAACACCTCGGCGCAAGTTTTATTGGTTTTTGAGATGATTTCTAATAAACGTGCACCGGTGTAGAGCGCATCATCGAAGCCATACCAGCGTTCTTTAAAGAAAATATGGCCACTCATTTCACCACCAAGAGCAGCACCTGTTTCTCTGAGTTTGGCTTTGATAAAACTGTGACCTGTGCGTGACATAATTGGTTCACCACCATGTTGGGCAATGTCTTTAGGCAGCAGAGAGGAGCATTTAACATCAAACACAATTTTAGCGCCTGGATTGCGACTAAGAATGTCTCTTGAATACAAAATCATTTGACGATCCGCCCAAATAACATTGCCTTTGTTGTCAATCAGGCCAAGTCGGTCGCCATCTCCGTCAAAGGCGAAACCCATGTCTGCATTAGTTTCTTTCACTTCTTTTATAATATCTTCAAGATTGTGAAGTTTAGAGGGGTCAGGATGATGATTTGGAAAAGAGCCATCAATCAAGCAAAATAATTTAGTGACATTTGCACCCAATTGTTCGAATAATTTAGGCGCGATATTGCCAGCAACGCCATTGCCACAATCAACCACAATATTGAGTGGTTTGTCGAGTTTAATGTCTGATTTGATACGATCAATATAGTCTTGCTCAATATCAACTTTGGTTGATGTGCCATGACCAGTGTTAAAGTCATTGTTCTTAATGCGTTGGTAGAGCTCCTGAATGCGATCACCCGAGAGTGTTTCGCCAGCGATCATGATCTTAAAGCCATTGTATTCAGGTGGATTGTGTGAGCCGGTAATCATGACGCCTGAGGTTGCAGCTTTGGTATAGGTGCCGTAATACACCAATGGAGTTGGCACCATGCCGATATCTACAATATGACAACCACTTGTTTTAAGACCATCTTTTAGCGCATCCATTAGTGTTAATCCGCTAAGGCGACCATCACGCCCAACCACAATACCACGCTCACCTTTGGTGATAGACTCACTACCAATAGCTAGACCAATAAGTTTAACGACTTCAGGGGTAAGATCTTGCTCAACAATACCACGAATGTCATAAGCTTTAAAAATAGATTGTGGAATGAGCATACTGATAAAATAGAAGTAAATAAACGGTTTATTTTAAACACAAAGGTTGAGTTAATGAAAGAACAGTTCGAAGTAATTGCACTTGAGAACGAAACAATGACACTAAAAGTGAATCGTTCGGGTGGGTGTCATAGCTGTTCGGCAAGTAGTGGTTGTGGTACAGGTATATTAGCCAAGTATTTTGATCATTACTCTGTGTTTAATAAGCCTGTACAAAGCGGGGTGACAGTCGGTGATTTTGTGACTTTAGAGATTTCATCCTCTGAACTATTCTCACGCGCATTCATACTTTATATTTTTCCAATTTTGTTATTATTTATTGGTAGCTATATTGGACTGAGTTTAGATCCAGAAAATGAATTATGGCAAATTAGCCTTGGAGTTGTAGGGTTTATCGGTGCACTTTTACTGACGAAATATTTTGTAAAGTAGGCTTTTAAAGCGTTATAAATTTGGGATAATCGATTTATTTTTATAAATAAATTTCGTCTATTATGGCAACTCAAGATATTGATCCGTTAGAAACCAAAGAATGGCTAGAAGCCTTTAAATCCGTTGCTATAATCGAAGGCGATGACCGTGCAAAATTCTTATTAAATCAGCTCATGGATATGGCACATCATGAGGGTATGGACTTACCAACAGGTGTGAACACTGCTTATCTTAATAGTATTTCATTAGACAAGGAAGTTGAGACAGGCATTAGCGCTGAGATTGAGGAGAAGATTTCAGCCATTATTCGTTGGAATGCGATGGTGATGGTGGTTAAGGCTAATCAGTTGCCTTACGATTTAGGTGGACATATTGCTTCATTCGCCTCAAGCGCAACCTTATACGAAGTTGCTTTTAATCATTTTTATCGTGGTCCTGATGCTGATCAAGGTGCTGATTTGATTTTTTTCCAAGGACATATTTCACCTGGAATTTACTCCAGAGCTTATTTAGAAGGTCGTATTACTGAAGAGCAGATGTTATTATTCCGTCAAGAAGCGGGTAAGGATGGTTTAAGTTCGTATCCTCACCCATGGTTAATGCCAGATTTTTGGCAGTTCCCAACAGTGTCAATGGGATTAGGTCCAATCATGGCGATTTATCAAGCACGCTTTATGAAGTACCTACATCATCGTGAAATTAAACAAACTGACAAACGCACTGTTTGGGCATACTTGGGTGATGGTGAAATGGATGAGCCAGAATCACTCGGCGCTATTTCGATGGCTGGTCGTGAAAAATTAGATAATTTAGTATTTGTAATCAACTGTAATCTACAACGTCTTGATGGTCCAGTACGTGGTAATGGTAAGATTATTCAAGAATTAGAAGGCATGTTCCGTGGTGCCGGTTGGAATGTTATCAAAGTTATTTGGGGTGGTAAGTGGGATGAGTTACTTGCTAATGATCATTCTGGACTTCTAAAGAAACGTATGGAAGAGGTAGTGGACGGTGAGTATCAAGCTTATAAAGCTAAAGATGGTGCCTACGTACGTAAGCACTTCTTTGGTAAATACCCTGAATTACTCGCCATGGTTGAACACATGAATGACGATGAAATTTATCATTTAAATCGTGGTGGCCACGACCCATACAAAGTGTTCCAAGCTTATCATGCTGCCAAAGCCTGTAGCGACAAGCCAACCGTTATCTTGGCAAAAACCGTCAAAGGTTATGGCATGGGTGAAGCGGGTGAAGGTCAAAATACCACACACTCTCAAAAGAAACTTGGTCTGGAGCAGGTGGAGATTTTTGCCAAGCGCTTCGATGTGCCAGTGACAGAAACTGATGTTAAAGAGCTTAATTTCTACAAGCCAACCCCTGATAGTGAAGAGATGACTTACATGAAAGCTCGACGTAAAGCGCTAGGTGGTTCTTTACCTGTACGTTCATTTGAATTAGAAGATTTAAAGGCACCGAAATTAGATGTTTTTAAAGCCTTGTTAGAATCCAGTGGTGATCGTGAAATGTCAACCACCATGGCGCTTAATCGAGTAATGACTTTACTGGTACGTGACAAGCAACTCGGCCCTAAAGTGGTTCCAATTATTCCTGATGAGGCACGTACATTTGGCATGGAGGGTTTATTTAGACAGTTAGGCATTTACTCAGCTTCGGGTCAACTTTATCAGCCAGAAGATTCTGATAAAGTCATGTGGTATAAAGAAGACATTAAAGGCCAAGTATTGCAAGAAGGGATTAATGAGGCGGGTGCAATTTCTGATTGGATTGCAGCAGCAACATCTTATGCTACGCACAATACCACCATGATACCATTCTATATTTATTACTCTAAGTTCGGCTTCCAACGAGTGGGTGACTTAGCTTGGGCAGCAGGCGACATGCAAGCCAAAGGATTCTTAATTGGTGGAACAGCCGGCCGTACTACGCTTAATGGCGAAGGTTTGCAGCATCAAGATGGCGATTCACACTTAGTGGCTAACACCATTCCAAACTGTGTTTCTTATGATCCAACTTATGCGTATGAGCTTGCTGTTATTATTCACAGTGGTTTATATCGTATGTACGAAAATCATGAAAATATTTTCTATTATATTACTACCATGAACGAGCTTTATACTCACCCTGAAATGCCGGCAGGCACAGAAGAGGGGATTATTAAAGGTATTTACCCGCTCAAAGAGGTTGGCACAGGTGATAAACAAGTGCAACTTATGGGTTGTGGAACAATCCTTAGAGAGGTCGAAAAAGCCGCACAAATGTTGGCAGATGATTGGGATGTTAAATCAAATATTTGGTCAGTGACCAGTTTTAATGAATTAACACGTGAGGCGCAAGCGATAGATCGAAAAAATCGATTTAGTATAGGTGCACCAAAAGTGCCGTATATTACTCAATGTTTAGCTAACACCAAAGGCCCAGTGATTGCCGCTACAGATTACATGCGTAACTATGCTGAACAAGTACGTAAGTATGTTCCTGGACGTTACGAAGTGCTAGGTACCGATGGTTTTGGCCGTTCTGACTCACGTCAAGCACTTAGAGATTTCTTTGAAGTAGATGCTAATTACGTAACACTGGCTGCACTCAAGGCTTTGGTTGACGAAGGTGAAATGGATAAGGCGGTTGTTGCACAAGCTGTTGAAAAATATGGTATAAATATTAACAAGCCAAATCCAATGACGGTGTAGGAATATTTCTTAAATAGGGGGAAGAATGACACAAGAAGAATATTTAGAAGAATTAAGATCAGGTGCAAAAATGAAGTTTGAAGACTTGATTGCACTGATTGACGATGATTTTGATTACACACCGTCTGCTTTTAGCAATGGTGAAATTGAAAATAGCATTGATGAAAATCAAGGCAGTGCCAAATTATTTTGTTTTGCTGCTGTTCATCAACTCTCTCAGCTTGAAACACTACATTGTTTTGGGCAATATTATCAAGATGTACTCAACACCCCTGAAAGTAATTCTCACAACAACATTCGTAACTTTATTACTTATGGTTGGGAAGGGTTGAAGTTTGATTCTCCAATATTGAGTCGTAAGTAAGCAGTAAGTTTAATAGTGCGGTGGTCGTGCATCGACGACTTGCACGCCACCTTCAGGATTATCTTTAAGTTGTTCGATTTGAGACGATAAGTGTTTAACCATTTCTTCTAATTCGTCAATTTTTTGCATTTGACGAAAAACAACATTGTTGAGCTCCTCAATCGTATGATCAAGAAAAGAAAACTTTTCTTCAAGGTCAATTAATTTTTTATCCATTTTTTCTTTCCATGCTACGCCCGCCGTATTCATAATACCCAAGGCCAATAAATACCAAGATGATACCGCTTAGTTGAGTGGTTGTTAAGGTTTCATAATTAAGCGCTGATCCGAGCAACAAAGCAAACACCGGCGTAATCAGTGGCACAATGCCTACTACTCGCACACTGGCATGTCTGATTAAGTAATAATATGACATAAAGCCAATCACTGAGCCAAAGACCGCCAAGTAGCCAATGGATAAGACAGCCTTAAGGGTGGTTGTTGGAATGGTGCCTTCGATCAATAGCCAGCTAATGATAAACAGCGGCACACTAACGATGAGTGCTCCAGTGGTGGTTTCTAGTGCCGAAATATGTGCATTAATTTGTTTGAGTTTAACTGAGATAAAGGATTGAAATGCCATAGCAAAAGTCACCGCCAATAATCCTAGCCCTATTTCAGCGGTAGCGTTTAATGTGTGATTAAAGATAGTAACAAGCCCAGCTAAGCCTAATAACAATCCTGCCATTTTATGAAATTTAAAAAATGATTCTTTGAGTATTAATAAAGCAAATACACCGGTAATAATCGGTGTGAGACCAAACACAACCGAGATAATTCCTGAAGAAATGCTTTGCGATGAATAATAAACCAAACTCATGGTGACAAATACACCGAGTCCTGCGTAGATATAGTTGCTAATGGCAATCTTACTGGTGTTAAGTTTTTGTTGCTTAATCAATAATAATATCAGGCAGATGCCTAAACCAATAATCATTCTAGAGGCCACACCAAAGTTAAAACTTGAGCCTAATGTTGACCATTGAATGGCAAGCGGCGTGGTTGACCAAATAGCAACAACAGATAAAAAGACTAGGTAGATTGGCATCAGCTAATGGCATTAAAAAAGCCACCGTCGAGGTGGCTCTTTTAAACTAATAGATGTTTGATTATTTATCTAAAAGTACTTTACGAGATAATTTGATTCTACCCCTGTCTACATCAAGTACTTTAACATCAATTTCATCACCTTCTTTCAAATGATCCTCTACTTTATCGACACGATCATGAGCAATTTCAGAAATATGCAGTAAACCATCTTGATTTGGCATAATGTTAACAAAAGCACCAAACTCAACAATTTTCATTACTGTGCCAGTGTAAACCTTGCCTACTTCAGGTGCAACAGTAATGTCTTTAACCATCTGTAAAGCCTTATCAAAAGCTTCTTGGTTGCCAGCAAAAATATTCACATCGCCTGCATCATTAACATCAACATTAGCGCCTGAGGCTGAAATAATGCCTTTAATGGTTTCTCCGCCTTTACCAATAAGATCCCGAATCTTGTCTGTATTAATTTTAAGAATTGTTGTTTTTGGAGCGTTAGTGCCAGATGTATTAGGCTCACAAATAACTAAGTTCATTTGACCTAAGATATTGAGTCTTGCTTCTTTTGCTTGCTTTAATGCAATTTCCATAATTTCACGCGTGATGCCTTGAATCTTAATGTCCATTTGTAGAGCGTTCACTCCACGAGAAGTGCCTGCAACTTTAAAATCCATATCGCCTAAGTGGTCTTCATCACCTAAGATATCTGTTAATACAGTAAATCTGTCATCTTCCTTTACTAGACCCATGGCAATACCGGCGATTGGCGCTTTGACTGGTACACCTGCATCCATTAGAGATAATGATGAGCCGCAAACGCTGGCCATCGAACTAGAGCCATTTGATTCAGTTATTTCAGACACTACGCGGATTGTGTATGGAAATTCTTCGATTGACGGCAAGCAAGCAGCAATACCACGACGTGCTAAACGGCCATGACCAATTTCACGACGACCTGCACCACCCATACGGCCTGTTTCACCAACAGAGTATGGAGGGAAGTTGTAATGTAATAAGAAGTAGTCATTTTCACGCTCAGAGGCTTCTAGTTTTTCAATGAGTTGTGCTTCGCGTTTTGAACCAATTGTTGTAACTACCATAGCCTGAGTTTCACCGCGTGTAAATAAGGCAGAACCATGTGTATTAGCCAATACACCTGTTTCAATCATTAACTCGCGAACAGTCTCATTGTCACGACCATCAATA
>JAUWPG010000049.1 GCA_030611725.1 Gammaproteobacteria bacterium | reverse complement strand
TTTAGGCAAGTGGCTCAACTGGTAGAGTGGCGGTTTCCAAAACCGTTGGTTGGGGGTTCGAGTCCCTCCTTGCCTGCCATATTAAAGGTGTAATGTGAGTAAGAATGTAGAGAGTCCAGTAAAGGCAGAGTCATCAATAGGAATGATAGTATCAATCCTAATTGTGGTGGGTTTTCTTGCGTTGTACTATATAGACCCATTAGGGTTAAAAACAACGCTATATAAAGTATTGCTTTTATTGGCGGGACTATTATTAGCGATATTTGTATTCTTCAAATCACCACAAGGAATTCGTTTAAACGCGTTTTTTAAAGAAACAAAAATTGAATTACGAAAAGTTGTTTGGCCAACGAAAAATGAAACTGTTAAGACAACTGTCATGATTATGATCGCAGTCGTTATTGTTGCAATTTTCTTGTGGATTGTCGATGCATTTTTAACCTGGGCTGTCCAGTTAATAACAACAAATTAAGGGATTTAAATGGCTAAGAGATGGTATGTACTTCATGCAAGAAGTGGTTATGAAGCTAAAGTTAAGACTGCAATTGAAGAGGCTGTTGCAAGGGAAGGCTTAGAAGAGTTGGTTGGCGAAGTTATGATTCCAACTGAGCAAGTCGTAGAACTTAAAGATGGCCAAAAGAAAACAGCTGAGCGTAAATTTTTCCCAGGCTATATGCTGGTAAGTATGGAGCTGACTGAACCCAGCTGGTTGTTGGTTAAAAACACCAATAATGTAATTGGCTTTATTGGTGGCTCTTCAGGTAAGCCTTCGCCAATTACACAGCGTGAAGTTGATAAGATTATGGCACGCGTGCAAGAGGGTGCCGACAAACCTAAACCTAAGGTTGCTTACCAAGCGGGCGAAGAAATTTTAGTTATTGATGGACCATTTAACGAATTCAACGGCACAATTGAAGCAGTTGATTATGAAAAGAATTTACTTAAAATTGAAGTGTTAATTTTTGGACGTACTACATCTGTAGAGCTTGAGTTTTCCCAAGTAGAGAAAACATAAACAAAGCAACCTTCGGGTTGTGATTTAACAGGGGAGCCGAATAGGCGTCTGTACCCAAAACGAGGCAAACACCTCAAGGAAAAAAAATGGCTAAAAAAATTGAATCTTATATTAAGCTGCAGATTCCAGCACAAGAAGCAAATCCTTCCCCACCGGTAGGTCCTGCGTTAGGTCAACATGGTGTGAACATTATGGATTTCTGTAAAGCGTTCAACGCTCAAACACAAGATATCGATAAGGGCATGAAAGTGCCAGTGGTAATTACGGTCTATAACGATCGTAGCTTTACTTTTATTACTAAAACACCACCAGCAGCCTTGCTAATTTTAAAAGTAACCGGCATTAAGAAAGGTTCTGGCGTTCCTAATACAGACAAAGTTGGCAAGATTACGCGCGCACAACTAGAAGAAGTTGCAACGATCAAAATGAAAGATCTGAATGCAAATGATATGGATAAAGCAGTAAATGTTATTGCTGGCACAGCCCGTTCAATGGGTATTGAAGTGGAGGGTTGAGCAGATGACACAATTAACAAAAAAACAAAAAGACATTGCGGCTAAAGTTGAAATTGGCAAACGCTATACAATTGAAGATGCGTTAGCACTAATTAAAGAATGTGCAACTGCAAAGTTTGATGAATCTATTGACGTAAGTGTTAATCTTGGTGTTGATTCTAATAAATCTGATCAAAACGTACGTGGCGCAGTAGTATTACCGAATGGTACCGGTAAAACTGTTCGTGTTGCGGTATTTACGCAAGGCGATAATGTTGCCAAAGCTGAGGCGGCAGGTGCAGATGTTGTTGGTATGGAAGATTTGATGAAATCAATGCAAGATGGTGATCTTAACTATGATGTCGTTATTGCATCACCTGACGCAATGGGCGTGGTTGGTCGCCTAGGCCAGGTGTTAGGCCCACGTGGATTGATGCCAAACCCTAAGGTTGGCACGGTTACACCGGATGTTGCAACTGCAGTAAACAATGCCAAAGCAGGCCAAGTTCGTTACCGTACAGATAAGGCTGCTATTGTTCATGCTGGTATTGGCAAAGCATCTTTTGATGTGAAAGCATTAAGTGAAAATATTGTTGCACTAGTGGAAGCGTTGAAAAAAGCTAAACCTAGTTCAGCCAAAGGCGTGTACTTTAAAAAATTAAGTGTTTCTTCAACGATGGGCGCAGGCGTATCAGTTGATTTAGCATCGCTTGATCTTTAATTAGAAGAGCAAGCAAAAGAATTCTTTGGGTCGCAGAGTTAATTCTCAATGACCTCAAAGACCATAGGTTCAGATATTCCTCCTGGAGTATTTGTTTAATTGAATGGTAGCACATTCGGCCTATGTAGAGGGTATGTAAATACTCTGTGGCGAAAGTTATCAAATGATGGCTTTCTTTTTTAAACTGTTCAGGAGAGGCAAATGGCTCTAAATCTTGAAGCAAAAAAGGTTATTGTCGAACAAGTAAACTCACTAGCAAATAGTGCGATTTCTGTTGGCGTAGCCGAGTATCGCGGATTGACAGTTGAACAAATGACTAGTCTACGATCTAGTGCGATTGATGCAAATGTTTCTTTACGTGTTGTAAAGAATACGTTAGCAAAAATAGCATTAGCGAAGACCGAATGCGAGTGTGTATTACCCGTTCTTAGCGGACCGGTAATTCTTGGTTTTTCTCAGGAAGATCCAGGTGCAGTAGCACGCGTATTTAAAGATTTCGTTAAAGACAACGAATATTTAGTCGTTAAGGGTTTGGGCGTTTCAGGCGAATTTGTACAAGCAGATCAGCTTAAGCGTATTGCAGACCTACCAACTAAAGATCAAGCGATCAGTCTGGTTATGGCGCTTATGTTAGCACCAGTTGAGAAACTAGCAAGAGCTTTGAACGAAGTTCCGACAAAAGTAACTCGAGTGGTAGCGGCAGTTCGTGACCAAAAACAATAATAAATAAAAAGGAGTAAATATCATGGCATTATCAAATGACGATATTTTAAATGCAATTGCAGACATGTCTGTAATGAATGTTGTTGAGTTAGTTTCAGCAATGGAAGAAAAGTTCGGTGTATCAGCAGCAGCAGCGGCAGCAGCACCAGTAGCAGCAGCAGATGCTGTCGTAGCAGAAGAGCAATCTGAATTCAATGTTGTATTAACATCATTCGGTGAGAAAAAAGTTGCGGTTATTAAAGCAGTACGTGGCATCACTGGTCTTGGTCTTAAGGAAGCGAAAGACATGGTTGAAGCTGCACCAACGCCAATTAAAGAGGGTGTTGATAAAGCGGAAGCTGAAGATGTTAAAAAGCAGCTTGAAGAAGCTGGCGCTAGCGTAGAACTTAAATAATTAGTTCTGCGTGTTACCCAAAATCCCCACAAGGGGATTTTGGTGTTTTTAATGTAAGAAGAAATTCTTATAAGCAACAATTTAACTAATACGAGGTATTCATGGCTTATTCATTCACTGAAAAAAAACGAATTAGAAATAATTTTGGTTCTAGAGAGTCAATTTTAACCGAACCAGATTTACTGGCTATCCAGATCGACTCATTTAACAGTTTTATTCAAGCTGGTGAAAAAACAAAATCAGATGTAGGCCTACATTCAGTTTTTAAAGGTGTGTTCCCAATAACAGCAGTTAATGGCTATGCAGAAATTGAATATGTTGATTACGAATTACAAGAACCTAAATTTAACGTTGAAGAGTGTAAATTACGTGGTGTCACTTTTGCCTCAACACTACGGGTTAAATTAAACTTAGTCTTATTTGACAAGAACGGTTCAACACTCAAGAAAAAACGTCGAGTTAAACAAATCATCGAAGAAGATGTTTATCTTGGCCAATTGCCATTAATGACCGAAACCGGTACATTTGTAATTAATGGCACAGAGCGTGTTGTGGTATCACAACTACACAGGTCCCCAGGTGTTATTTTTGAACACGATAAGGGTAAAACACACTCTTCAGGTAAGATTCTATTCACTTCACGTGTGATTCCTTACCGTGGTTCATGGTTAGATTTTGAATTTGATCATCACGAACATTTATACGCTAGAATTGATCGCCGTCGTAAATTACCAGTGACAACGCTATTGCGTGCAATGGGTTTAAATGCAGAACAGATTCTCGATACTTTCTTTGAAAAGGCTATTGTTAAACTTAAGGCAAAATCTTGCGATGTTGTCTTATCGCCAGCTAAATTGCGGGGCGTAATTGCTGAGTTTGATATTAAAGCAGGTAAAGACCTTGTTGTTGAAAAAGGTCGTCGTATCACTGCTAAGCACACTAAGATGTTAGAAAAAGCAGGTATTAAATCAATCAATGCACCGCTTGAATACTTGCTAGAAAAAGTGATTTCAGAAGACTTAATCGACAAAGAAACCGGTGAAATTTTATTTGCAGCAAATACAGTTATTACTGAAGAGGTGTTAGAAACCTTGGGCACTATCAAGGTTAAGAAAATTGAAATCCTCTATATTAATGAATCTGAAGGTGGCGCCTACATTTCAGATACATTGCGCTTAGACGACACACAAACTGAACTAGAAGCACGCATGAGTATTTACCATGTTATGCGTCCAGGTGAGCCAGCAACAGAAGATGCGGTTAATTTATTGTTCAAAAATCTATTTTTTAAGAATGATCGTTATGATTTGTCTAAAGTAGGTCGTATGAAGCTTAATCGTCGTTTGGGTGTTAAATCCGAAACAGGCGAGCATGTGCTGACTAACGATGATATTATCAGTGTACTAAAATTATTAATTGACATTAAAAATGGTAATGACTCGGTGGATGATGTTGATACACTAGCCAATAGACGTGTAAGATCAATTGGTGAAATGATTGAAAACCAATTTAGAATTGGTTTGGTACGTGTTGAAAAAGCCGTGAAAGAAGGTTTAAATTTAGCAGAAACAGACGAATTAACACCGCAGGATTTAATCAATTCTAAGCCAGTGTCAGCCGCAGTTAGAGAATTTTTCGGCTCTTCGCAGTTGTCACAGTTTATGGATCAAGTTAATCCTTTGTCAGGCGTAACGCATAAGCGACGTATTTCAGCATTAGGTCCGGGTGGTTTAACCCGTGAACGTGCTGGCTTTGAAGTGCGTGACGTACACCCGTCACATTATGGCCGCCTATGTCCGATTGAGACACCAGAGGGCCCAAATATTGGTTTGATTAATACTTTGGCAGTCTATGCTAAAACCAATGATTATGGCTTTTTAGAAACACCATATCAAGTGGTTAAAAATGGCAAAGTAACTAACGAAGTTATTTATGTGTCTGCGATTGATGAGCTTGAGCATACTATTGCACAAGCAAATGCAACGTTAGATGGTAAAGGCCAGCTGATGGATGATTTGATTTCATGCCGTCGTAAAAACGAATTTGTATTGGTGAATTCTGAAGACGTGACATTAATTGACATCGACTCTAAACAAATTTCATCCGTGGCAGCGTCATTAATTCCATTCTTAGAACATGATGATGCTAATCGTGCACTGATGGGTTCAAACATGCAACGTCAAGCAGTACCTGTATTGAAGGCTGAAAAGCCATTAGTAGGCACTGGTATTGAGCGTGTAGTAGCAATAGATTCACGTGTTTGTGTAACGGCTAAACATGGTGGTGTGGTTGAGGCAGTAGACGCTTCTCGTATCGTAATTCGTGTAGATTCTAAGCAAACCAAAGCCAACGAGCTGGGTGTTGATATTTACAATTTGACTAAGTATTCTCGCTCTAACCAAAACACTTGTATTAATCAAAAACCTTTGGTAAAAACGGGCGATAAAATTATGACAGGTGATGTATTGGCCGATGGTCCATCAACCGATATGGGTGAATTAGCCTTAGGTCAAAACATGAAGATTGCCTTTATGCCATGGAATGGTTATAACTTTGAAGACTCAATTTTAATCTCAGAAAGAGTCGTGCAAGAAGACCGTTACACCACCATTCACATTGAAGAATTAACAGCGTATTCTCGCGATACTAAATTAGGTCCTGAAGAGATTACTGCAGATATTCCAAACGTAAGCGAATCAGCACTGGCTAAGTTAGATGAAGTGGGTGTAGTTTATGTAGGTGCCCGTGTTAAGGGTGGTGATATTCTGGTAGGTAAGGTAACCCCTAAAAGTGAAACTGTACTTTCTCCAGAAGAAAAATTACTTAGAGCGATCTTTGGTGAAAAAGCCAATAGTGTTAAAGATTCCTCACTACGTATCGGCGCATCAAAATCTGGTGTGGTGATTGATGTGCAAGTCTTTACTCGTGACCGTGTTGAAAAAGACATAAGAGCAGTAAGTATTGATGAAGACCGTTTGGCAAAAATCAGAAAAGACATTGACGACGAATTCGGCATTATTGATGGTGATATTTATCGTCGAGTACGCTTGAAACTTTCAGGCAATGTTGTCACTAAAGGTGCTGGTAATATTAAAGCGGGTGATAAACTAAACGCTAAAGTGATGAAGTCTTTAGATAACTCAGAAGTTGCAAAGCTTAAAGTGAAAGATGCGGCTGTCAATAAAGAAATCGCAGCATTGGTAAAACAAGCCAAAACCAAACAAGTGGAGTTTGATAATTTCTTTGAAAATGAACGTGCTAAGATTAATGAAGGTGCAGAATTACCGCCAGGTGTGATGAAAATGGTTAAGGTTTATGTGGCAACACGTAAAACACTCCAAGTCGGTGATAAGATGGCCGGACGTCACGGTAACAAAGGTGTAATTTCACGCGTATCACCAATTGAAGATATGCCTTATCTAGAAGATGGCTCAACCGTTGACGTGGTGCTTAATCCACTGGGTGTCCCATCGCGTATGAACGTTGGTCAGGTACTAGAAGTACACTTAGGCTATGCTGCAAAAGGCTTAGGCCACAAGATTGCTGCCATGTTAGATGAAAAGCGTGCCGAGATGGTTAAAGAAATTAGAGGCTTCTTAGATAAAGTCTATAACTCTTATGGCAAGCAAGAAAATTTAGCTTCATTTACTGATGAAGAAATTATCGAACTAGCCAATAACTTACGCGAAGGTGTGCCAATGGCAACCCCAGTATTTGATGGTATTAAAGAAGAAGATATTAAGTCATTGTTAAAGTTAGCAGACTTGCCAGAATCTGGCCAAGAGCAACTTTATGATGGCCGTACAGGTGAGCCGTTTGATCGCCCTGTGACAGTTGGTTATATGCACATGTTGAAACTAAACCACTTAGTAGATGACAAGATGCATGCTCGTTCGACAGGTCCTTACTCGTTGGTTACACAGCAGCCGCTTAGTGGTAAAGCACAGTTTGGTGGTCAGCGTTTTGGTGAAATGGAAGTGTGGGCGCTAGAAGCTTACGGTGCAGCACACACATTACGCGAGATGTTAACAGTGAAATCAGATGATGTTGCTGGTCGTGCGAAGATGTATAAGAGCATTGTTGACGGTGTTAACTTAACCGAGTCAGTCATGCCAGAATCATTTAATGTGTTGGTCAAAGAGATTCGTTCATTAGGTATAGACGTTGAACTTGAGCAGCACTAATAGGAGAATCCAATGAAAGACTTATTACAAATTTTAAAACAGCAAAATAAAGAACAAGATTTTGATGCAATAAGAGTTGGTTTAGCTTCTCCTGAGAAAATTCGTTCATGGTCATTTGGTGAAGTAAAAAAACCTGAAACTATTAACTATAGAACTTTCAAACCTGAAAGAGAAGGGTTATTTTGTGCTAAGATTTTTGGCCCAATGAAAGACTTTGAGGGCTTATGTGGTAAATATAAGCGCATGAAATTTAGAAATGTGGTTTGTGAAAAATGTGGCGTTGAAGTTACTCTTTCTAAAGTAAGACGTGAAAGAATGGGCCATATAGAGCTTGCTGCTCCTGTAGCACATATTTGGTATTTGAAGTCACTCCCATCTAGATTAGGGTTGCTTATGGATATGACCTTAAAAGATATTGAAAGAGTTCTTTATTTTGAAGCATTTT
>JAUWPG010000001.1 GCA_030611725.1 Gammaproteobacteria bacterium | reverse complement strand
GCGCAGCCTTTATTATAAAAACCAGATCCTTCAAGCAAAGTTTAAATTTATTACTTATTATCGATTTTCTGTGTCGATAAAGCAGCTGGTGAAATCGAATAGCTTTGCTTGCCATAAATACCGCCCGTTGTCACAACGGGCTGGTTTATATAGGGCGCATAATTACGAAGCACTCTGTCTACACTAGTTGTGTCTGCTTTTGCAAAAACATATTCTTCGGGTGAACCGAGCGATGAAAAGTCATCTACAATAAAAGTTTTTCCTTGATCGCCAAAATTACGCAAGGTTGAAGTAAAGTCTGTCTCAGTTAGCCAATTACTTGGTTTGACCATACTTTGAGAAACTGGAATAGAATAAGTAGAATAAAATCTAGGATCTTTTCTGTATTGCATTAAAGATTGAGGGTAGACGCCATAGCGACTTAAATTCACCACATCATGCTTAGGGGCCCAACTTCCACTTGTGGTAAAAGGGATCCAGTTAGAATTAGCCCCCCAAGGGGCAGTATTATTATGTCCTGTGCCCGAACCAAAGGGCGACCAATTGGCATTGTTTTCGCCCCAGAAGGCATGGACACTAGTAATTACAGTTATCAACAAAACAGCTAAAATTTTCATACTTCTCAAAATAAATTAAATCAATTACTAATTATACATGCCATATTTATTAGTAAATAAATTGTGGTGCCGATGGCCAGAGTCGAACTGGCACGAGCGTAGCTCAATACCCCCTCAAGGTAGCGCGTCTACCAATTCCGCCACATCGGCAATATGGATTAGAACTTACTCGTTGGGAGTGTCACTAACTTTGGTGTTAATCATCTGCACATCAGACGGTGCCACAGGATCTAACACTACTTGATCCATCACACTCTGTGTTTTGACAGTGGTGCTTACCTCATTACTGGCGGCCAAATAAGCCAAAGTTAAACTGGTTAAAAAGAAACCGGTAGCAACACTGGCGGTTAATTTATAAATAAAAGAGTTAGCACCACGGGCGCCAAATACAGAGCCTGCAGAGCCCGCACCAAAAGCGGCGCCTGCATCAGCACCCTTACCGTGTTGCATCAAAATTAGTGCAACTAGGCTCAACGCCAATAAGACGTGAATAATTAGAACAACTTCAAATGACATAAGAATTACCCCGCCTTACAAATACGCAGAAAATCATCTGCTTTAAGAGATGCGCCACCAATCAAGCCACCATCAATGTCTTCGCATCCGATCAGCTCTTCTGCATTCTCAGGGTTCATGCTGCCACCATAAAGAATTGGCGTTGATTGAGCGATATCACTATCATGGACTGCCAACAAGCTACGAATAAAAGCGTGTGTATCTTGTGCTTGCTGCGGTGTTGCGGTAACGCCTGTGCCAATCGCCCAAACTGGCTCATAAGCCACAATAATGTTTTTAAACGCTTCAATGCCTACAAGGTCAATTACTGCGTTGATTTGTCTAGAAACCACAATTTCAGTGTTGCCAGACTCCCTTTCTTCTAACAATTCACCAATACAAAATAGAGGTGTTAAACCATTGTCGAGTGCTATCTGTACTTTTTCAGCAACAATTGCATCCGTTTCACCATACAAGCTTCTGCGCTCAGAGTGACCAACTATCACGTATCCTACGCCAAAATCTTTAATCATGCCCGCACTAACTTCGCCAGTAAAAGCACCTGAAGCACTTATGTTAAGGTTTTGTGCGCCTACATGTAGTTGAGAGTGTGTCACAAGCGCCTCGGCTTGAGACAAATAAGGAAAAGGAGCGCATACGATAACCTTTGATTCAACATCGGCCATGCCTGAGAGAATGCCTAATACTAAAGTATTAACCGACTCTTTTGAGGCGTTCATTTTCCAGTTGCCTGCAACGATTGTCTGACGCATAATAACTCTTTATGATAAAAAAGGATTGAATGTTACTCTATTTAACAATAAAAATCAATGGATAAAGCTTTAGTGTGAAGACTTTGAGCTGAAATAAAGCGCCAGAGAAACCATTAAAATTCCAAGTGCAAAATACACTAAATCCAATGCGCCCAAAAAGGTCATTGATAAAGACACTTCAAAGAAGGTTACCACCAAAATCATTAAAATAACTTTAGCCAATTTAGCTTTAAGGTCATCTAATGAGTTAATTACTAATACTTTAGATGATCGGCCGCTTTTCTTAGCCTCATCGATTTCACTAATAAACAACTCATACAAACCTAATGCAAAAATCAACAAAATCGTGGCCAACAAAAACCCATCAATTGATCCAACAGTGTGTGCTATCATTTCAACCTTTAAAGCTTTTTTGACCTCAGCAGTTGCACCAATATAATCACCCGCATGTACAATCAAACTACCCACATCAAAAGTGGTAATAACAAACAACATTAAAGAGAGTAACAACGATGAAACTACAGCGGACAAAACCATTAGCCTAGAGCTCCATAACAACTTTTCGAAATACTTTTCCAAACCATTCATCCGCTTCTCTCTCAAAACAATATAATGCTTAAGTATATCATTTACTTAATTTTAAATACTGTTTATGTCAAAAACCTGGGCCCAATGTTTGGACACACTAAAAGATTCAGTGCCTTTGGCAACGTTTAGTGTCTGGGTGCAGCCTTTAAAAGCGCTTGAAGATGGGACAACCTTGTCTTTATTAGCACCAAATACTTCTGTGCTTAACTACGTCAATAAAAATCTTAAACAAGAGATTAAAAGCGCAATTACTAAGCACAATAAAAAACTCAAGGTCTATATTGGCGTATCTCCCCAAGCAAACCCCAAAACACAAAATAAAAAACAACATAACACATCATTATTTTCAGAATATACGTTTGACAACCTGGTGCTTGGTAACGCTAATCAGATGGCTTGTGGTGCGACTCGACAAATTGCTGAGAACATCAAAGCATCACCTTACAACCCTTTTATTCTCTATGGTGGGTCTGGGCTTGGAAAGACTCACCTAATGCAAGCAGCAGGCCACCTTGCAAAAGAAAAAAACCCAAACATCAAAGTAATTTACGTTCCACTTATGGACTTTGTTAGAAACATCACCACAAGTCTGCGTCACAATAACATTGAAGATATTAAAGCTTATTATCAATCAGCCGATCTATTATTGGTGGATGATATTCATCTAATTGCAGGTAAAGAAAAATCTCAGGAAGAATTCTTTCACATTTTTAATTTTTTATTTAACACCAAAAAACAAATTATATTCACCTGTGATCAGCCACCAAAAAACATTAAAACATTAGAAGATCGATTAAAAACAAGATTTTCTCAAGGTTTAAACCTCCACTTAACACCGCCAGAACTAGAAATGCGTGCCGCTATTTTGTTGAAAAAAGCGCATAACAAGAAAATCAACATCAACCTAACAGAAGATACGGCACTATTCATCGCTGGACACATTACTTCAAATGTTAGAGACCTAGAGGGCGCACTATTAAAACTTAAAGCCTTTGTTGATTTTTCAAAAATTAATCATGCTTTTATCTCTAAAGAAATAGTAGAAAGCGCACTCGGGGACTTAATCAAACCACAACTTAAAAATATCGACATTAACGATATTCAAAAAGAGTGTGCCAAACACTACGCCATCACCGTGTCAGACCTAACCTCAAAAAACAGAAAACAACACATTGTAATGGCTAGACAAATGGCCATGTTCATAGCCCACGAACTTACCACTTTATCACTAACCAGTATCGGAAAACATTTTGGAAATAGAGATCATTCCACTGTTTTACACGCCATTAAAAAAATTAAAAATAAAACACTAGAAGCCCAAGAAGTAAAGATTGACTACGATTTAATTAAACTAAAATTAGCACACTTATAAACACTATACACAAGCACTTATCCATACTAATGTTAACAACTTTAACAACTTAACAAATACACAAAATTTATAAACATAACCTTTAATTTTTTACATAAAATACTAACAGGCTATCAACAACTTAACAAACTGTTTTTTAAAGGAAAAATTTAGTTATTAACAAAAAAATACACCCCTAATAATAACAATAATTATTTAATAAAAGGATTTTTTAATGAATACACAACTTACAGTTAAAGAACTATTAGAACCATTACAAACTGTGATCGGTGTTGTTGAAAAAAAACAAACACTCCCTATTCTTTCACATGTGCTTATTCAATTAAAAAACAATCAATTAACATTAACCACAACAGATATGGAAATTGAACTTCGGGCTTCTCAAACAGTTAACACACAAGAAGAAATCAGTTTTACAATTTATGCCAAAGATTTAATTGATATTATTCGTAAATTACCAGAAGATACAATTATCCAATTCATTATTGAAGAATCAAAAATTTATATTAAAACCAACAAAAATTCATTTGAGCTTAACACTTTCAATCATCAAGATTTTCCTTCATTGCCAAAAATTGAAAATAGTGATGTTATTAGTGTAAATCGCAATACTTTAAAAGAATTAATCGAAAACACAAGTTTTTCAATGGGTAATCAAGATATACGTAGTTATTTAAATGGTTTATATTTTGAAGTAGATCAAGACAATATTACCGTGGTTGCTACTGATGGACATCGTTTAGCAATTGGTGAAATTAAACAAAATAACAATTTAAATAATAAAAAAACTGTTATCTTGCCTAGGAAAGCAGTTTTAGAATTAACCAAACTCTTAAATAAGAATGAACATGACAAAGTAGATATTCACCTTTCAGAAAATTATTTTTATTTAGTTAGTGACAATACAACCATCATTAGTCGCCTGATTGATGGTAATTTCCCAAATTATGCACAAGTTATCCCAACAAATTATGAAAACACTATTGTTATTGATCGTCAGGATTTTTTAAACAGTCTACAACAAGCCTCAATTTTTGTTGAGGAACGCACCAAAGGGGTAAAACTAGTATTTAAAGACACTAAACTTAATATTTTTTCTCATTCAGAAAGAGGGCAGGCCAAAACCCAAATTGATACCAAAAATTTTGATAAAGAGGTAGAAATTGCTTTTAACATTCATTATTTAATCTCTATTTTAGAAAAACTAACAACAGATGAAATAAATATGGTGGTGCCTGGTGGAGATAATCAATCTTGTTTATTAAGCAGTATTGGTGATGAAAATTATCAATATGTCGTTATGCCAATGCGAATCTAACTTATTGATATTTAGATCTTTTTATGGCAGTTATCGATAAACTTTCTATTGGTCAATTTCGTAATTTAATATGCCAATATATAACACCCTCTAAAGGTATTAATTTATTTATTGGTAATAACGCCCAAGGAAAAACAAACCTTATAGAGGCAATTTATTATTTAGGACACAACCGTTCATTTAAAACCAAATCCATTAAAGAAGTGATTAGCTTTAATTATGATAAATTTCAATTAGAGGCTCAAGTTGGGGATTGTCGAATTAGGTTTGAAAAATCAAAAATCAAAAATTTTATTAGTGTTAATCAACAAAGAATTAACAACACTAGCCGTTTAAGTCAAATATTACCCATTCAAATTATTACACCTGACAAAGGCTTTATTGTAAATGGCACACCTAAAAACAAACGTTCTTATTTAGATTGGGGGGTGTTTCACGTGAAACCAGACTCTGCTAAAGTGTTTAAAACCTATAATAAAACATTAAAAAACATTAACACATTATTGGTAACTAATAAGGAAAATGAATTGGATTTTTGGTTTTTAGCATTGGCAAAAGCAGCTGCAGAAATTAATAAAAATAGAGTTAAATATTTACAAAAACTAAAAGAAACCACTTTTGATAATCAAGCAGAGTTACTCAGCCCACTGATTGATCCACTTAACAAATTTGATTATAAGTTTTCATCAGGTTGGCCCAAGGGTGTGGATGAGATTAATGAACAAAGTATTTACCAGTATTTATCTAAAAATACTACAACCTTATTAAAAACTAAATATTTAAATTACGGATCTCACAAAGCCAGTATTAATTTTAGTTTGAATGATAAGAACGAATGTTTTTTGTCTCGAGGAGAACAAAAAGCATTGTCTATTATTTTTTGGTTAACACAAGTGTTGTTTTTAGTTAATCTTAAAATAAACCCAGTTGTATTGATTGATGATCTTTCTTCGGAATTAGACAGTAAAAAAATCAACAGTGTATTGCATTATTTAAAAGCTATAAAAGTGCAAACCTTTATTACTGATATTGGTCATAATTTATCCACCATTAATAATATAAAACCAACTATTTTCCAAATAGATGATGGCATTATTCAGCCCATGAAATAATTTTATTTAAAGAAACTATAAATTGGCGTATAGCCCTTTAAATTTAATCTTATCCAGTTAAATATATAAATAAATAAAACACGGATGAAAAGCCGGTAATTAGATGTCTCGTGGTATAATAAATTTATTTTTTTAAGCACTTATGTCGCAAGATCAATCACAAAAATATCAAGCCTCTAATATCAAGGTTTTAAAAGGCCTGGATGCAGTTAGAAAACGCCCCGGAATGTACATTGGGGACACAGACGATGGCACAGGGTTGCACCACATGGTTTTTGAAGTGGTTGACAACGCTATTGACGAAGCATTGGCAGGCCATTGCTCTAAAATTAAAATCACCATTCATGAAGACGACTCTGTTTCAGTTACTGACGATGGTCGCGGCATTCCAGTTGATATTCACCCTGAAGAAGGTATTTCTGCAGCAGAAGTTATTATGACTATACTTCATGCAGGTGGTAAGTTTGACGATAACTCTTACAAAGTTTCTGGTGGATTACATGGTGTCGGTGTCTCAGTGGTTAATGCTTTGTCTGAAACTGTTCATTTAACGGTTTATCGTGATGGTGAAATTCATGAGCAAAGTTACAACATGGGCGTGCCTGTTGAACCAATGAAAGCAACTGGTAAATCAGACGCCACTGGTACAACCATTCATTTTAAACCAAGTGCTAATGTTTTTGCAATTACAGAATTCAAATACGATACTTTGGCCAATCGTGTACGTGAATTGTCGTTTTTAAATTCTGGTGTGCATATTGAAATTGAAGAATTGTCTTCTGGGCGTAAAGACTTGTTTCAATATGAGGGCGGCATTAAAGCTTTTGTAGAACACCTAAACAAATCTAAAACCCCAATTCATAATGATATTATTTCAATTTCAGCCGAGCGCGATGATATCGTGATTGATGTTGCTTTACAATGGAGTGATTCTTATCAAGAAAGTATTTATTGTTTCACCAACAACATCCCCCAACGAGATGGCGGCGCACACTTGGCAGGGTTTAGGGGCGCACTAACTCGCACGTTAAATAATTATATTGATAACTCGGGCATGGCTAAGAAAGAAAAAGCCTCGATTACTGGTGAAGATACACGTGAAGGATTAACCGCTATTGTTTCGGTTAAAGTGCCTGACCCTAAATTCTCATCACAAACTAAAGACAAACTGGTATCTAGTGAGGTTCGTGCACCGGTTGAGTCTGCACTAAATGAAAAGCTGGGTGAGTATTTATTAGAAAATCCAAATGAAGCAAAAATCATCGTTGGTAAGATTTTAGAGGCTTCTCGCGCTCGTGATGCAGCCAGAAAAGCTAGAGAGATGACTCGTCGCAAAGGTGCGCTCGATATCGCCGGCCTGCCGGGGAAATTAAGCGATTGTCAAACCAAAGACCCGGCTGAATCAGAAATTTTCCTGGTGGAGGGTGATTCTGCAGGTGGTTCTGCTAAACAAGGCCGTGATCGACGCACCCAAGCAATTTTGCCACTTAAGGGTAAAATCCTAAACGTTGAAAAAGCGCGTTTTGAAAAAATGCTTTCTTCTGTCGAAGTAGGCACTTTGATTACTGCACTGGGTTGTGGTATAGGTAAAGAAGAATATAATTTTGGAAAATTGCGATATCACAAAATTGTAATTATGACCGATGCAGATGTTGATGGTGCACACATTCGTACCTTGCTATTAACCTTCTTTTACCGCTACCTACCAGAGTTGATTGAAAATGGTTATTTGTATATTGCACAACCACCTTTATACAAAATTAAAAAAGGCAAACAAGAGCGTTATTTAAAAGACGACCAAGAGTTGAATGAATATTTATTACAAGAAGCAGTTAATGAGGCTCTTTTGTTTACAAATTCTGCCGCACCAGCAATTTCAGGCATTGCTTTAGAAACTGCCGTTAAGGAATATTATAAAATAAACACAATTATTCATCGTTTATCAAAAAAAATAAATTCAGCTTTGTTACGTGCTATTGCCAGTTCAGCCTCGTTGAAAGATTTAAATGACACTAAAAACGCAAAAGCATGGTGTCAGCAGTTAGAGCAATTATTAGCACAAGACGCGACTCCGGCGCAAATACACACGGTTGTTTTTAACGACAAGACTAAAAAAATTGAACACATGTTATCTGTCTATGAGGTTGACACCGATACTAGTAGTCTGGGTGAAAGATTTTTTGATTCGACAGACTATAAAACCATTCAAAAATTCTCAATAGCGATTGAAAGCGTGATTAATGAAGAGTCGTATGTTGAGAAAAAAGGAAAATCAATCAATGTTAAAAACTTTACTCAGGTGGTTGACTTCTTGATTGAAGATGCCAAAAAAGGTCAAAGCTTCCAGCGCTATAAAGGTTTGGGTGAGATGAATCCAGAACAACTTTGGGAAACCACCATGGATCCAGAAAACAGGATTTTACTTAAAGTAAAAATCGAAGACGCTATTGTGGCTGATGAGGTTTTTTCAACTCTGATGGGTGATGAAGTAGAGCCAAGAAGAAACTTTATTGAAGAAAATGCATTATCTGTAGATAATCTAGATTACTAATCATATTTAATATTTAACAAGGAGTTACATTATGTCTACTAAACACCCGGTCATTTCAGTTACCGGCTCATCAGGTGCAGGTACAACGTTCGTCAAAAAAGCATTTGAGAAAATTTTCGATCAGAAAAGTCTCAATGTTTGTGTGGTAGAAGGAGACAGTTTTCATAAATTTGAACGTGCTGATATGAAGGTTGAGGTTGAAAAGTCTCGCGCGAAAGGTAAAGTATTAACGCATTTTTCAGAAAATGCCAACCATTTTGATAAGCTAGAAGCGTTATTTAAACAGTATGGTGAGGACGGCACAGGTCAAAAACGTTATTATATTCACTCTGATGAGGAGGCTGTTGAGCATAATGCTCGTTTAGGTACAGACCTCAATCCAGGACAATTTACCCCATGGGAAGACATTGAGACTGATACAGATATTATGTTCTATGAAGGCCTTCATGGCGGTGTAAAGACAGACAGTGTCGATATCGCAGGTCAGGTTGATTTACTGGTTGGCGTTGTTCCATCGGTCAATATCGAGTGGATTCAAAAAATTCACCGAGATACTTCTGAGCGCCCTTATACGCCTGAGCAAGTGACTGAAATTATTTTAGACCGTATGCAGGACTATGTAGAATTTATCACTCCACAATTTGACAACACACACATTAATTTCCATCGTATTCCTTTGGTAGACACTTCCAATCCATTTAGTGGTCAAGCAGTACCCGCACCAGAGGACTCACTGGTAGTTACCAGTGTGCGCATTGATGGTGTTGACCTTCAAGAGGTTGTAAATAAATTGCCTGCAGACGCGACGGCATTTTTACAAAATGACACCACACTGGTATATAAAGGCAGCTTTATGGTAGATGTGATGGACATTATGCTAACGCCGATTATTGATAGACTAATGGCTAATAAGTAATTCATATTTTTTAAGCCTTGTTAGTTTCTGCAAATACTATGTAAGGGGCTAGCAAGGTTTTTTTTGAGAAAAATGATGCAAGAAAAGCCCAAAGCCCCAAGTTTTTTAGAGTTTTTTCTTTACTGGCTAAAGCTGGGTTTTATTAGTTTTGGCGGCCCTGCAGGGCAGATTTCAATGATGCATCAAGAGTTGGTAGAAAAACGACGCTGGATTTCTGAGCATCGTTTTTTGCATGCACTAAATTACACCATGGTGTTGCCAGGACCTGAGGCGCAACAATTAGCGACCTATATTGGCTGGTTAATGTTTGGCGTTAGGGGAGGCATTGTCGCTGGTGTGTTATTTGTTTTGCCATCTTTATTTATTTTGAGCGCGTTGACCTGGATTTATTTAACTTATGGTGATGTGAGTACAGTATCAGGCATCTTGTATGGCATTAAGCCAGCTGTTACTGCTATTGTTATATTTGCTGCCTATCGTATTGGTTCCAAAGCCTTGTCGAATAATGTATTGAGGGTGATTGCAGTATTGGCATTTATTGCAATTTTCGCATTGAAAGTGCCTTTTCCTTACATTGTTTTGAGTTCAGCATTGATTGGATTTTTGGGTGCTAAATTTTCTCCAAACACATTTATAACTCGTTCGCATCATGGTGATGGTAAAGATAGTTACGGGTATGCATTGATTGATGATGACACGCCTGTACCTGACCACGCTAAGTTTAAATGGTCTAGACTGATTGGTTTTTCGGTTGTTGGCATTGGCATTGGTGTAGCAACTATGGGCTGGTTGAGCGACCCAGTATTGAGTAATATGGCTGAGTTTTTTACCAAAGCAGCCATGGTGACTTTTGGTGGTGCTTATGCGGTACTGCCTTATATCTATCAAGGTGGTGTGGACCAGTATGCTTGGCTGAGCAGTACACAGATGATGGATGGATTGGCGCTCGGTGAAACCACGCCAGGCCCACTGATTATGGTGGTGGCATTCGTGGGTTTTGTAGGCGCTTGGACTAAAGAAATATTTGGCCCAGACGCACTGTTGTTAGCTGGTTTTGCTGGCGCATCAGTGGCAACTTTATTTACTTTTTTACCTTCTTTTTTGTTTATCTTCCTAGGCGGGCCAGGGGTCGAGGCGACCAGAGGTGATCTCAAGTTTAGTGCACCACTCTCAGCGGTCACAGCTGCTGTGGTAGGTGTAATTATCAATCTAGCGGTATTCTTTGCTCAAAACGTATTGTGGCCCGATGGGCCTGAGTTGGACTGGATTGCAGCCTTAATTGGTATTGCAGCCTTTATTGCGCTGTTTCGATTCAAGGCTGGTATTGTGAGTGTGATTACTGCTTGTGCCGCTACTGGTTTAGCTTTAACCATAGTGGTTTAAATAAATAAATCGTTTGTATACTATACTGTTATTAGCGTGACAACACGTGTAACTACTGGTTGTTCTTATAAACACCAAGAGACGATACTTAAAGGACGGTTGTTTGTATTTTATAGTTGTAAACGCCGTGAGAAAGCCTAGAGTCAAAAGCTGAAGATTGCTATTTTTTATTCATATATAGACTGTTTTTGCCCGTCAAAGCAAACAAAACAGTCTATTTAACGACAATATTAACCAGTTTGTTTGGTACCACAATTACTTTAACCACAGCTTTTCCTTCGGTAAATTTAACTACGTTTTCATCAGCTAGGGCTTTCGATTCAACTTGTGTTTTATTCATATCAGCACTTAGCATAATTTTTGCGCGTAATTTACCATTCACCTGAACAATAATTTGTACTTCATCTTGTTTAAGCGCCTTTGAATCAACACTTGGCCATGATTCATTGATAATGGCGGTTTCGTTGCCTAATGCACGCCATAAGTAATGGCAAATATGCGGTGTGATGGGGCTTAAAGCTTTTAGGGTTATAGTAATAGCTTCGCCACGCACCCCCATTGATTGTTCGTCAGTATCTGTAAATTTAATGAGCGTATTGCTAAGCTCCATTAAGCTGGCGATTGCAGTATTAAATGAGTGTCGACGTGACATATCATCCGTAATTTTAGTTAAGGTTTGGTGGGTTTTTTGTCGAATGGATTTTTGAGCCTTGCTAAGGCTGTCGTATGTTAATTCAGCCACAGCATGAGATTTAGAATCCTCAATAAAAGACGAGACTAAGCGGTAAACTTTATTAACAAATCGATAAGAACCCTCTAAGCCTGAGTCGCTCCATTCTAAATCTTGTGTTGGCGGTGCGGCAAATAAAATAAACAAACGTACCGTGTCAGCACCATACTTAGCAATCATTTCTTGTGGATCAACCGTATTGCCTTTTGACTTGCTCATCTTAGCGCCGTCTTTGAGCACCATGCCTTGGGTAAGTAGGTTTTTAAATGGTTCGTCGTGCTTAATAAGCCCTTCATCGCGTAACAACTTGTTAAAAAATCGCGCATATAACAAGTGTAGAATGGCGTGTTCAATGCCGCCAATGTATTGATCAACACCACCATTCGCTAGCCAGTAGTCTGCACGCTCATCAAGCATAGCATTGTCGTTGTCTTTACAGGTATAGCGCGCAAAATACCAAGACGATTCAAAAAATGTATCAAAGGTGTCAGTTTCCCGTTCGGCTTTGCCACCACAATCTGGGCAGCTAGTATTATAGAATTCTGGCATCTTTTTAATCGGTGAGCCGATACCATCAAAAGCAACATCTTCTGGCAGGATAACTGGCAAATCTTGCTCTGGTACAGCAACCGATCCACAGCTTGAACAGTTGATAATCGGAATAGGGCAACCCCAGTAACGCTGTCTGGAAACACCCCAATCACGTAGACGATAATTGGTTTGTTTTTCACCCAGTTGTCTTTCCTTTAACTTGTTGGCAATTGCATCAAAGGCTTGTTCAAAATTAAGGCCACTAAACTCGCCCGAATCAAATAAGATGCCTTTTTCTGTAAAGGCCTCATCATTAAGATTGGGCGCCTTGTCTTTAGTCTGAATGACACCTTTAATCATGATGTTGTATTTTTTGGCAAATTCAAAATCACGCTCATCATGTGCGGGCACACTCATAACTGCTCCCGTGCCATAGCCCATTAGTACAAAGTTAGCAATCCATATAGGCACAGCTTCGCCAGTAATCGGATGTGTACACATTAGGCCGGAATCGATGCCTTTTTTCTCCATAGTCTCCATCGCAGCCTCCGTGGTTTCCATGGTTTTACACTCATCGATAAAGGCTTGAACAGCGGCATTATTTTGACCTGCTTGAAGTGCCAAAGAATGTTCTGCAGCAACGGCTAAATAAGTCACACCCATGAGTGTATCTGGGCGCGTGGTGTAGACTCTAAGTGGATCAGCACCTTTTCTGGTGAAGTCAATTTCTAGGCCGACTGATTTTCCAATCCAGTTTTTTTGCATGGTTTTAACCGCTTCTGGCCAGCCATTAAGTTCGTCTAAAGAACTCAACAATTCTTCTGCGTAGTCGGTGATGCGCATAAACCATTGTGAGATTTCTTTTTTTTCAATCAATGCGTCTGAGCGCCAACCGCGCCCGTCAATCACTTGTTCATTAGCCAATACAGTTTGATCAACCGGATCCCAATTGACGACGGAATTTTTCTTATAAACCAAGCCTTTTTCAAACAATTTAACAAACAGCCATTGTTCCCAGCGGTAATATTTTGGATGGCAAGTGGCAATTTCACGCGACCAATCGTATCCAAACCCAAGCTCGCTCAACTGGTTTTTCATGTAGTTGATGTTTTCATAGGTCCACTTGGCGGGCGGTACTTTGTTTTTTAAGGCGGCATTTTCAGCCGGCAAACCAAAAGCATCCCATCCAATTGGCTGCATGACATTTTTTCCCTGCATTTTTTGATAGCGAGAGATAACATCGCCAATACTGTAGTTGCGCACATGACCCATGTGTAGACGCCCTGACGGGTATGGAAACATGGACAGGCAATAAAATTTTTCTTTTTCCGTGTCTTCGACAACTTCAAAAGATTTGTTTTCTTGCCAATATTTTTGCGCTTGCGCCTCTATGGTTTGAGCGTTGTAGTCTAAGTTCATAGCGAATTATTTGTCTGAGCTAGTATCGCATTGCGATATGGCTGAATTAAGCGTTAAGGTGCCAACCAGCTCGTCAATGCTGTTTAGTTTGTTGTCAATTAGGTATTGACTAATACCATCATTAATTTTGTTGCAAATGAGCGGATCATAAAATAAGGCGGTGCCAATGCCAACAGTAGAGCTGCCAGCAATAATAAATTCTAAGGCGTCGTTAACGGTAGTGATTCCGCCCTGGCCAATAATCGGCACATTATGGTGTTTGCTAACTTGGTACACTTGATGTACCTTTAACAGTGCAATAGGTTTAATTGCTGGACCTGATAAACCACCCTGGTTATTGCCAATAATAGGTCTTCGAGAACGAGTGTCAATGGCCATACCCATTAACGTATTGATAACGGCTAGACCATCAGTGCCTGCATCAATACAGCGTTGTGCGCTATGGGCAATGTCGGTTTGATTGGGTGAGAGTTTGGTAATCAGCGGTTTGGTGGTATTTTTACGGCAAAGCTCAACCACACGATAGGACATATCGGGGTCATTACCAAAGGCAACACCACCCTCTTTAACATTAGGACAAGAGATATTGATCTCAATAGCGTCAATATCAGTGTCATCAAAACGCTTGGCGATTTCCCCGTATTCTTCAACTGAAGAACCGGAAATATTAATAATAAATCGAGTTTCAGTCTTGTCTAGATTTGGCATAATCTCATTGATAACTACATCAGTGCCTGGATTTTGCAAACCAATGGCATTAATCATGCCACTAGGGGTTTCTGTAACCCTGTGTGGAATATTGCCAAGACGAGGCTCTAAGGTGGTTCCCTTGAGACAAACAGCACCAACGTCGGCATTAGAAAATCCTTGGATGCGTGTATATTCTTCACCAAAGCCGACACAACCAGAAAGTAAAACAATCGGCGAGTCTAGTGACATTCCACAGAATTTGGTTTTCAAGTTGTTATGCATGGGTAGTATTATACATTTTTGCTGTTAAAATTATTAACCATGAAAGGATTGTTTATTAGTGGTAGTGGGACTGATGTTGGTAAAACATTTATTGCCTGTTGTCTTATTCAGGCACTAAACTCTAAGTATCGTGTCGTAGCAAGAAAACCCATCGAAAGTGACTGTATAAAAACCCCGCAAGGGCTAATACCAAAAGATGCGGTTTTGTTGAACGATGCTTGTTCTTGTCCCGAACCTATTGAAGCTGTATGTACTTATCAGTTTGAAGCCTGTGTAAGCGGTGAAAAAGCAAGTACAGACCATGGTGTTGAAGTCACACTAGATGATCTGATTGTTGCATCGCGTCCAGCCAATACGGCTGATTTTGTTGTGGTTGAAGGTGCGGGTGGGCTGTATTCTCCAGTTGCAGCCCAGTTACTTAATGCCGATTTGGCAGTCGCGCTTGATTTACCCGTGGTAATTGTGGTTAAAGATGAATTGGGTGCAATTAATCAGGCGTTGTTAAGCTTACGCTCAGCCAAGGCGCACAATCTTAATATAATCATGCTGGTTTTAAATCAAACGAGTGTGAACAACCTAGACAATGCGCAAGCAATTCAATCTTACACAAACACTAAGGTGGTGGTCTTTCATAAAGACAATCAAGATGAGTTTGCTAAAACAGCGCTTGCGCTAATCGAGCAAAGTTAGGCCGGGCTTTTGTCCGTTGTTTTGATCTGAACTTTGGGTTTCTACTTCGAAGAACATGCCTTCACCATTTTCACTAGAATAGATTGTTAACACAGCATTAGTCGGCACATTAATACTTTGAGACTTACCATCAAAACGTGCTATGAATGAAATAGATTCGTTGCTAATCACCAAGGCGCTGGTTGCTTCACTGGCAATATTGAGCACAATTTTTCCTTGTTGAATGTAGGGCTCAGGCACATTAACACCTGCTTTTGAACAATCAACCAGAATGTGAGGGGTTAGCTTAGAGTCTTCCATCCATTGATGGTAGGCGCGAATCAGATAGGGTGTTACCAAAGCCGTTGCCATAAGATTTAAGCGTTATATTCTTTCTCGCAGTCGGTAAGGCTTTCTTTAAAGCTGTCTCGGCTAAACAGGCGCTTTGCGTAATCATGAATCGGCTTGGCTTTGGCGCCTAAGACAATATCAAGCTTTTTAAGCCGCCATAAAAGTGGTGCCAAACAAGCGTCAACAATCGTCATGCCATTACTCTTAAAGTAAGGTTGATAGGCAAACAAAGGAATAAGTTCAATCAAATTGCTTGATAGGATTTTTCGAGCTTCAGTCGCTTCTTTTTTACTGCCCGTTTGAATGGTGTTAACCAGCTCATACCAACAGCCTTTAGCACGAGTAAATCTAAAAATAAGCAGTCTTTTTTCAGCTTTCTCAATTGGATCAACAGGCAATAATGGCGGGAATGGGAAGCGCTCATCCAAATACTCAGTAATCACCGATAAATCATACAGCACCATGCCACGATCGAACAAGGTTGGTAGTGATTGACAAGGATTAAGCTCTAAAATTTCTTCAGGCATTTGGTCAACCTTTAGGCTGACCACCTCTCTTTCAATGTTTTTTTCTGCCATAATGAAGCGCACTGCGTGCGATTCCATTTCCTCGTCAGAAGCATAAAGTGTGGTTGAAGCAGGGTTTGGTTTAGTTAGCATGGTTATTGTCCTTAAAAAATAAAAACAGCACCCCTTAAAATAGAAGTACTGCTAAATGTGTTGACTAATTGTATCAGAAATTAGTAATTAATTAGTCCTTAGCGCGCCATTTGCCATATTTAACATCTTTCCAGTACTCTTTTTTCAGTAAATAAGAAAGGATAAACAAAACAAACAAGAAGCCCAATACTTTATAGCCCAAGTCAACGCGCACCAATTTAGCGGGCTCACCAACATAGTCTAAGAAGTTGGTAATGTCTCTAACATCTTGATCAAAATCTTCGGTTGATTTATTTTGTCTGGCCTCCCACAAAACATCAGGCATAGAAACATTAACTAGGATTTTATTGTTAACACCAAATGGACGAGACTCGTCTATATAAAAACCACGTAAGTAAGTGTAAATCCAGTCTGTGCCTTTAGATCTAGAGATCAACGACAAGTCTGGCGGCGTTGTGCCAAACCATTTTACTGCGCCCGCATCAGGCATTGAAGAGGTTACTTTGTCACCAGTTTTTTCACCGTTAAACATTAGATATTTTTCGACATCGGCATCAGAGATGTTAAGGTCTTTGCCGATACGATTGTAACGCATGAATGAAATTGAATGACAACCAGAACAGTAGTTCATAAATAGCTTGGCGCCATTTTGAAGTGAGTTTTGGTTGTTGATGTCTGTATTGGCACGATCTAACGTGCCGCCAGCTGGTGAAGCCAACGTGTTAAGTGAAAGGATTAAACCAGCCAGAACAGGCAGGGTTGTTTTTAATAGTTTTTTCATCACATTACTCCGTTACTCGTGTAGGCACTTCTTTGGTTTTGCCAATTGAGGTAAACCAAGGCATCAAAATAAAGAAACCAAAGTAAGCCACCGTAAATACCCTGGCCAATAGTGCATTAAGCGGTGTTACCGGTTGCATGCCTAACCAGCCAAGCACGATAAAGCTTATTACAAAGACACCTAGGGCGACTTTATATGGCCATGAACGGTAACGAATTGATTTCACTTTAGAGCGGTCTATCCACGGCAGTGCCAAAAGAATTAACAAAGCTGCAAACATGCCAACAACACCCGGGAACTGAGAGCCAAACATTGGTGGGATCGCTCTTAATACTGAGTAGAAAGGCGTTAGGTACCAAAGTGGCGCAATATGGTCAGGTGTTTTTAGTGGGTTTGCTACAACAAAGTTTGCACTCTCTAAGAAGTAACCATTCATTGCTGGCGCAAAAAATACCACTGATGAAAAGATCATTAAGAACACTACCACACCAACAATATCTTTTACGCTGTAGTATGGGTGGAACGGAATGCCATCTTTAGGAATGCCGTCTTTGTCTTTGTTCTTTTTAATCTCAACGCCGTCAGGGTTATTTGAGCCTACCGTGTGAAGTGCAACGATGTGTAAGAACACCAACACTACTAGGATTAATGGCAGTGCAATCACATGTAATGAGAAGAAACGATTAAGTGCCGGGTCACCTACGGCGTAGTCGCCTAGTATCCAGATCAACAAGTCAGGACCAATGAATGGCACAGAGCCAAATAGCGATATGATAACTTGTGCGCCCCAATATGACATTTGGCCCCATGGCAACACATAACCCATGAAGGCTTCAGCCATTAGTGCAATGTAAAGCACCATGCCTAGAATCCAAATCAATTCACGTGGCGCTTTGTAAGAGCCGTATAACAAACCCCGATACATGTGCAAGTAAATCACAATAAAGAATGCTGATGCGCCTGTTGAGTGTAAATAACGAATTAACCAGCCCCAATCAACATCACGCATAATGTATTCAACCGAAGCAAACGCATTGGCCGCATCTGGCTTAAAGTGCATGGTTAAGAAGATGCCAGTGACGATTTGCATAACCAGCACTAGCATTGCTAATGAGCCAAAGAAGTACCAGAAGTTAAAGTTTCTAGGTGTGTAGTATTCGGCTAAGTGTTCGTTCCAAACCTTGGTTAATGGGAATCTTTGATCGATCCAGCTTTTATTGTTATCCATGGTTTTCTCCTAAGATGCTTTTGGGTCAACACCAATTCGAATCAACGAATCAGATACAAAATGATATGGCGGTATGATCAAGTTAGTTGGCGCTGGAGCACCTGCGTAAACACGCCCTGCTAGATCAAACTTCGAGCCGTGACATGGGCAGTAGAAGCCGCCTTTCCACGCCTCACCACCTAGATCAGCCGCGCCTAATTCTGGACGGTAGGTTGGCGAGCAACCGAGGTGCGTACAAACACCAACAATAACAGCAACCTCTGCTTTAATTGAGCGATGTGTGTTTTTGGCGTAAATAGGCTGTTGGTCTTCTTCGTTATTAGGGTCAGTTAATTCACTCTCTAGTGTTTTTAAGCTGGCAACGGCAGAAGCATCACGTCTGAAAATCCAAACGGGCTTTTTGCGCCAAAGTACACGAACCAATTGTCCTGATTCTAGTTTGCTGATATCAACATCAACCGGTGCACCCGCTGCTTTTGCTCTTGCTGAAGGCATCCATGATGATAAAAATGGCCATGCTACAAAGCCAACGCCGACGGCACCAACCACGCTGGTTGCCTTGGTTAGAAAACGTCTTTTCTTGAGGTCTATTTCTTGTTCTGACATAAAGATCACTGTCCCTTTTGTATGAATATGTTTCGTTTTATTATTTAATATAAAAACCTAATTATTATAATGTATATCAGGTTTATATAATAGTCAATTACTCTAATATTCTTTTAAATCGAGCTTAATTACTATTTTTTGTATTTGTGATAAAGCATCCAAGTGTTTAATGGCTGCCAACAAAACGTCATGTTGTTTTTGTGCGCAAAAAGCAACAGCCTGATCGTGGGTAACAAAGGTTGCCGTGTTGTCTTTGATTACGCATAATGAAAGTGACACAAAGGCCTGTGGTAGTAGTGTAGACAACTGATCATTCAAACAGTTAAAAGCCCTGGCTTGGGCAAATAGCGCTCCTAATTTTCCTTTGGGTTTAAAGTTTGCCAGATTGGTGGTTTGGTTTTTACTTGATGGCATGTGGGCTAGTCCGCTTAGGGCTTGGTCGTTAAATTCACAAAGCAACCCTGTAAAGAGCGATATACAGCACAACATCTATGCGAAAATAGAGCCATTTTTAAAATTACGTTTTGTTAATCATTAAATGAGTATTATAAATAAAGTTATTGCTAAGATTGTTGGCTCTCGCAATGATCGTCTAATTAAAAACCTTTTTAAGGTTGTTGAGAAAATCAATGCATTTGAGCCTGAATTACAGTCTTTAAGCGATAAAGACTTAGTTGCTAAGACGCAATATTTTAAACAGCAGCTTGAACAACAAATAACACTAGATGCGTTATTACCAGAGGCTTTTGCTGTTATTCGAGAAACCAGTGTTCGGGTTTTAGGCTTAAGACATCATGATGTACAAATGATTGGTGGTATGGTGTTGAACGACGGTAATATTGCAGAAATGGGTACCGGCGAAGGTAAAACTTTAGTGGCCACATTGCCGGCTTATTTAAATGCATTGAGTGGTGCAGGCGTTCATGTGGTGACTGTGAACGACTATTTGGCAGCGCGAGATGCAGAATGGATGGGTAAGGTTTTTAATTTTTTAGGCTTGAGTGTGGGCGTTGTTACTTCTAGTACGCCGCCTGAAGATAAGCACACCGCCTATAAGTGTGATGTTGTATATGCTACAAACAATGAGCTTGGCTTTGATTATCTAAGGGACAACATGGCCTTTACCACCGATCAAAAAGTACAGCGTGATCTTAATTTTGCCATTATTGATGAAGTAGACTCTATTTTAATCGACGAGGCCAGAACGCCTCTGATTATTTCAGGGGCGGCAGATGACTACTCTGCTGTTTATCAGGCGATTAATCAAATGATTCCCAATTTCACCAGGCAAACCGAGAGTGGTGAAGGCAAAGAAATTGTGATAGAGGAAGCCGGTGATTACACCGTTGACGAAAAACACAAGCAAGTCTTTTTAACTGACGATGGCCATGCCAAGGCTGAAGGGTTATTAATTGGCGCAGGCGCCCTGCCAGAAGGCGCAAGCTTATATGATGCCAGTAATATTTTACTGATGCAACACATTAATTCAGCGCTTCGTGCTCACGTGTTGTTTCATAAAGACGATCACTATATTATTGACAGTGATGAAATTGTGATTGTTGATGAATTTACAGGTCGAACCATGCCGGGGCGTCGCTGGTCAGAGGGCTTACACCAAGCGATTGAAGCCAAAGAAGGTGTAAGCATTAAAAAAGAGAACCAAACACTGGCATCCATTACCTTTCAAAATTACTTTAGGCTTTACAATAAACTTTCCGGTATGACCGGCACAGCCGACACTGAGGCGGTTGAGTTTCAAGATATTTATGCACTTGAAACTGTTGTTGTTCCGCCCAACAAACTTTCTACTCGTGACGATAAGTCAGATCAGATTTATTTGACGTTGGAAGAAAAGTTAGAGGCGGTCGCCATTGATGTGGAGAGTTGCCAGAAAACAGGCCAGCCTGTTTTGGTTGGTACCAGCAGTATTGAAAACTCTGAATCTATTTCTGATTTACTCACACAAAGAAAGATTAAGCACGAGGTGTTAAACGCCAAACAGCACGAACGCGAAGCGCAAATTATTGCCAATGCAGGCGGCGTTGGCGCGGTTACCATTGCCACCAATATGGCGGGCCGTGGCACAGACATTGTCCTGGGTGGTAAATTGATAGACGATGCAAGCGATAAACAAAAAGCCGACTGGCAAGCTCAACATGAGACAGTTATTAAAGCCGGTGGTTTACATATTGTTGGTACTGAGCGTAATGAGTCTCGTCGTGTAGACAATCAGTTGCGCGGCCGTTCTGGTCGTCAAGGCGACATAGGTTCGACGCGTTTTTACCTTTCACTTGAAGACAGTTTGATGCGCATTTTTGCCAGTGAAAAAATGGCGACAATGATGCAGAGACTGGGCATGGAAAAAGGCGAAGCGATTGAGCATAAGATGGTGAATCGTGCAATTGAAAATGCACAGAAAAAAGTCGAAGGCATGAACTACGATGCACGTAAAAACCTTTTAGAATACGACAATGTTGCTAACGATCAACGCAAGGTGATTTATCAGCTACGTGATGAGTTAATGGGCGTTGATGACGTGCAAGACCGGTTTATTCAGATCCGTAAAGGCGTGATAGGTGATTTATTTTCAGGATATGTTTCGGCCGAGCAAGCTGAAGAAGATTGGGATGTTGAAGGTCTTTACAATGCTTTAAAAGCAGATTATTCGGCCGACTTCCCTTTACAGCAATGGCTAGATGAGGGCGTTGATGTAGATGAGCTCGAGAGTAGAATTATTCAAGGTTTGAGCGCGATTTGTGATTATAAAGAAGAGGTCGCAGGCACGGAGTCAATGCGTGGATTTGAAAAAGCGGTAATGCTACAAACAATAGATCATTTTTGGAAAGAACACCTGGCTGCAATGGACTACTTGCGTCAAAGTGTTAATTTACGTGGTTACGCGCAAAAGAACCCAGCACAAGAATATAAACGCGAGTCTTTTGCGATGTTTGAATCGCTTTTAGACACCGTTAATATTGAAATTGTTAAGTCCCTGTCTAGCGTTACCATCAATGAAAATACCAGTGCTAATGATGTTGAACAACAAAACAACGAAGATGCCGAGACACAGCATGAAGAGCTTGGCACAACAGGCACAGATGAACAGAAAGTTGAAAAGGTAGGTCGTAACGAGCCCTGTCCGTGTGGTTCAGGAAAAAAGTACAAAAACTGCCATGGCTAACCTCTATATCGGCCTTATGTCTGGTACCAGTTTAGACGGTGTTGACGCGGTCGTGATTGATGCGGGTGCTACCCAGTTATTAGCACAAACTTATTTACCCTACACCAAAAAGCTTAAACAGCAACTGCGTTTGCTTTCGCAAGGCGGGCAAGTGCGTTTAGAAGAGTTTGCAGAAATTGATGTGCAGGTTGCCCATTTTTTTGCTGATGCGGTGGGTGTTTTATTAGCAAGCTCAAAAATACCAGCGACAGATATTCGCGCTATCGGCTCTCACGGTCAAACTGTTTTTCATCGAGGCGGGTATTATTCTATGCAAATTGGGCATGGTGCAATCATTGCAGAACGCACAGGCATTACCGTGGTAAGTGATTTTCGCATGAGCGACATTGCGGCTTCAGGTCAAGGTGCGCCATTGACGCCGGCCTATCATCAGCACTTACTTGGCGATAAAAATGGCGTGGTTATTAACTTGGGCGGCATTGCCAATTTAACTCAAATTTCAAAAAACGCAGTCACTGGTTTTGATACTGGCCCAGCTAATACTTTGTTAGACAATTGGATCAAAAAATGCAAACAGTTAGATTACGATCGGGATGGTATTTGGGCAAGATCTGGCTTTGTTAATAAAAACTTGTTGAACGCTTTATTGGCTGATGACTATTTTAAAAAACCATCACCCAAAAGCACGGGGCCTGAGTATTTTAACTTAGCATGGCTAGAAACTTATTTGACAGGGGGCGAGACTAATGCCGACGTGCAAAGAACTTTGGTAGAATTAACAGCCATGAGTATTAGCCAACACATTGTTCAGGGTACAGACACATATCTGTGTGGTGGTGGTGTGCATAACTTGTTACTAGCTGAGCGTTTGGCTTATTTAAACCCACACAGTAAAATGATGACAACCAGCGACCTTGGTATGCCTGTTGATTATGTCGAAGCGGCTGCATTTGCATTCTTTGCACAGCAAACCCTGGAAGGGAAAACTTCGAGCCTGCCGTTAGTGACGGGCGCCAAAGGTTCGAGAATATTGGGGGCAGTTTATGCAGCCTAAAGACACACTGAAGATAATTCGTCCTGATGATTGGCACTTGCATGTACGCTCAGGCGAGATGCTTAAATCAGTGATAGGCATGACGGCCGCCCAAATGGGCAGAGCGATTATTATGCCTAACCTGACGCCACCCGTTAGTAATGCTGCTCAGGCTAAACAGTACTATCAAGAAATTATGAACGCCTTGCCGGCCGATACTGGCTTTACACCATTGATGGTGTTGTACTTGACAGACAATACCACACCAAAACAAATCCAAACAGCGCTTGATGGCAAACTGGTGGTTGCGGCAAAACTTTATCCTGCAGGTGCAACCACCAATTCAGACGACGGCGTGACCGACGTTAAAAATATTTATCCCGCGCTAGAGAAGATGCAACAGCTAGGCATGCCACTATTGGTACATGGAGAAGTGACAGATGCAAAGATTGACATTTTTGATCGTGAAGCGGTATTTATTGAACAAATACTCAGTAAAGTTATTGAAGACTTGCCCGATTTAAAAATTGTGTTTGAGCATATCACAACTAAAGAGGCGGTTGATTTTGTGCTGTCAAGTGGTGACAACGTTGCTGCCACCATCACCCCACATCATTTGCTTGCTAACCGTAACGACATGTTGGTGGGCGGCATCAAGCCTCATTATTTTTGCTTACCCATCTTAAAGCGAGAAAATCCACACCAACGTGCGTTACTGTCAGCAGCCACCAGCGGAAACCCTAAATTTTTCATAGGCACAGACTCTGCCCCTCATGCCAAATCTGACAAAGAGTCAAGCTGTGGTTGTGCTGGAGTTTTAAGTGCAAATTGTGCGATCGAGCTTTATGCAACAGCGTTTGAGTCGGAAGATGCACTGGACAAGCTTGAGGGGTTTGCATCCATTTTTGGTGCTGATTTTTATGGTTTGCCACACAACACAGAAACCATTACTTTGAAAAAACAAGATTGGATTGTGCCGAATAGCTATCCATTTGCTGACACCGTGGTTGTGCCATTTATGGCTGGAAAAATGCTGAGCTGGAAGTTTTTAGTTAAAGACTAAAGTGGGACTTAGCACTTTGAACATCTGATTCAATTTGTTGTTTTAATGCCCCAAAGCTGTCAAATTTCTTCACATCTCTGATCTTATGTTTAAAGACGACCTTGGCTTTAAGTCCATAAACATCGCGATTAAAGTCAAATAAAAACACCTCTAACAAGGTTTCCTTGCTGTTTATAGTTGGCCGAGTGCCAATATTGCAAACCCCTTTAAAAACATCGCCATCAATTTCAACAGTGGCTACAAATACGCCAAGTATTGGGCTAATTCTTTTCTTAATTGGAAGGTTGATTGTTGGAAACCCAATCGTACGACCTTTTTTTAGCCCGTGAGTAATTTTTCCCGAGATTGAAAACGCACGTCCCAGCATTTGTTCTGTCAAAGCCATGTCGCCACGACCTAAAAGGGTTCGAATTTCTGAACTGCTCACACGGTGGCCATTACAGAGAATGCTTTGGGTATTTTCAGCCTGAAATCCATGAATAATTGACATTTTTTTTAGTAAGCTAAAATCACCCTGTCGACCCCTACCAAAACAAAAATCATCACCAATTAAGCAATGTTTGATGTTTAACTTGTCAAGCAAAACCTGCTGTATAAAGTCTTTGGCCTCAAGCATAGAAAAGGCCTGATCAAAGTTAATAATTAAGTGTTCGTCCACACCTAAGTCAGCCAATAGTTGGTGTTTTTCTTTAAAGCTGGTGAGTGAGGCTTGTTGGCGACCAAAAAATGTCTGAGGTGTTGGTGAAAAAGAAATTAAAACAGAGGGAAGGTTTAATGTTTTGGATTTTTTTACCAATTGAGAAATGATTTTTTCATGGCCAACATGGACGCCATCAAAGTTACCAATAGTAACAACAGAGCCAGCGTGCTTTTTTAAATTGTGTAGGCCGCGAATTAAATGCATAGACTGTATTTTAGTCTAATTGTGCAATAATATTCTTAACAGGTGCTGGCACCCCGACTTTAAGGTTAGCAATCGAGTAAAATTTTTTGACGTTTGTTGAGCAAGTTACCAGAACTGGTCGAATGTTTAAGTGATAATGCGTAAAGCTATGTTTGATCGGCGCTAAATATCTTTCTATGCGCGTATCTGGGCTAAATTTTTTGACAACTTGTTCGATAGTTTGACGATCATCTGTACATTCTTTAAAGCTCCATAAACTTCCCCAGATGCCTTTTTCTGGTCTTTTTTCTAGATAAATTTCCCCCAACGTGTTTCGATAGACCAGCATGGCGATTGATCTAGTTGGTTTATTTTTCTTAGGCTTGGGATTGGGGTATTTCCCCTGTGTGTTGTTCTGGTAAGCCTGGCAACCTTGCTGAATTGGGCATCTTTCACACTCCGGTTTGGAGCGCTTGCAAAGCGTTGCGCCTAAATCCATAATCGCTTGGGTGTAGTGATTAGTGCGATTATTCGGCGTGTGAAACTCAGCCAATTGCCATAGTTTGTTGAGCGTTTCCGCTTGAGAATAATGGCCTTTTACTTGATGCACTCTTGCTAAAACGCGCTTAACATTGCCATCTAAAATAGCATGATTTTGATTAAAACTAAGCGCTAAAATAGCTCCCGCTGTTGAACGACCAATGCCAGGAAGATCGAGCACTTGCTCAAACTCTTTGGGAAATCTGCCTTGATGTTTCTCAGTAATAATCTGAGCAGTTTTGTGTAAGTTTCTGGCTCTTGCATAATAACCCAGTCCAGCCCACTGCGCTAGAACCGCATCTTCTTCGGCTTTGGCTAGCGATTTTAGGGTTGGAAAATACTGTATAAAATTATTAAAATAATCAATGACTGTGCTGACTTGCGTTTGCTGCAACATAATTTCACTAAGCCAAATGTGGTAAATATTAGCCGGCTTACTTTGCCCTCCCCGAGGACTGCTGTAAGTCGCTTGCCAAGGCAACGAATGACGACCAAATTGATCAAACCACTGCAATAGTGGTTTTGAAATTGAATTCATTATTTTAAGTTGAGTGGGTCGTCCGGATTTATGCCATCCATAAACGGCTTGTTGATGTCTTCGTGAGTGACTTGATAAACACAGCCAATCCAGTTGTTGATGATGCCGCTGGTTGCATCATGCCAGGTATTACCAAGTGTTTGACTGATGAGCGCTTCAGGGAAGTCGTTGATTGAAAATTCACCCGTAAGCAACCGAGTTTTAAACTCATTTAAAATAGCCTTGTTTTGCTTGTTTAGATAATTGCTTGGAAAGATAGGGTAGTTTTTTCTGGTACCATTTAAAAACGTAACCACTTCACGCTTGTATTCTTTTAAAAGGCTGATGGTGTCATATTCTGGATGACCCTGGAAAAATACAATTCTTAATAAGTCTTCACTTACACATAGGTGCGCACCAACCTTGCTATCGACCAAGGTTTTAATACCGGCTGTGTTGAACTGCGCCTTTGAAATTTCGTTATAGCGAGAGTGCGGCACATCAAAACAAGTATTAACGCCACTCATAAGCGGGTGTTGTCGATCCAGCACTTCGTGTGGAAAAACGCCCCAACATTTTTTACCAATCGCTTGGCGTTTTTGTCCATAGTGAAATTCTAATACAGCATGGGTTGCTAAACACGAGCATAAGGTTGAGGTGACATTGTCGTAAGACCATTCAATCACTTCTTTGAGCTGTTCATAGAAAGGTGCTTTTTGTAGGTCAGCATCTTCAATGTGAGCGCCAGTAATGATGAGCGCATCTAGCCCCTGTACTTTAATTTCATCAAAACTTTGATAAAATTGATCAACGTGTGATTGAGCCTTGTCGCCACGTTTAATGGAAGACAAAGTAAATGGATGTAAATAGAATTGTGCGATTTGATTAGAGTGGCCAATTAGTCGAAAGAACTGCCTTTCAGTGGCCTCAAGCGCAGCATCTGGCATCATGTTTAAAAGACCAATGTGAAGCTCACGAATGGTTTGATGATCAGCACGGCCTTTTGATAAGATGGTTTCACCTTCTTTTTGAAGACGCGCAAATGAAGGCAGATTAGAATAGGCAATCAGCGGCATTAGTCGAGTGCTCCATAAATAAGCTTAAACACCTCATCAGCATTGTTACATTGATACAAGTCTTCGCTGTCAATGGTGTAGCCATATTGATTGGCAATGGCTTCATATTTTGGCACACGATGCTCAAGTAAGCGCGGAAATATCCATCCAACAAAAGCATCTGGATTGATTTGCGCTACATAAGTTAAATCTTGTTCAGCCAAATAAATAGACAGCTGGGTTTTTAAAAACTCAGCTTGATAGTACAAAGGCTTAGGGTGTGTTTGTGCGCGCTCAACCAGCGCAGATTCGTTTCTCTTACCGGCCCTAATATAGAGAATGAGTGTGTGCTTAGCTAGTGTTTGGTAAACGTTGTCATCGTCGAGCTCACACAAGCTACCACCTGCATCATTAATAAAATGATTAAACCCTTGTTGCCCAGATTTTTTAATAAACTTAGGCACATCCAGCATTGTGCTAGCCTCGGCTTCTCGATGTAGTGCTTGACGATGGGTAAATTCATCAATCGGCAGGCCTCCTTGTTCGGGGTTGCCAACTTTGCCTAAAAATGCAGAGACCGAAGACAAATTGTCAAACGTAATGTGATTTTGAATGCTGATTGAGTCGTTGTCTAACAAAGCAGCTAACCAAGCATCTTGTTTAATGTTTTGCTTAATATTGTCAAGAATGGGCTTGTTTAGGTACTCTGCACCAATGCGATAATCACCTGAATAGTGATACCATTTATCTTTATTGCTGAGCAATTTTGACAGGTGGGTTTTGCCAACACCCGACATACCGAGCAGGGTTAAGCGCTTGTTGTTTGATTGTTTGAATTCTGCAGCTGAGAGTTTCACAATAATCCGTCTTGCTTAAACATTTCACGGATACCGCGTACCGCTTGACGAGTGCGGTGTTCATTTTCAATTAAACCAAAACGCACGTAATTATCACCATAATCGCCAAAGCCAACACCAGGAGAAACGCCAACTTTAGCAACTTTTAATAATTTTTTGGTAAATTCGAGCGAGCCCAGTTCTTGATAAAATTTAGGGATTTTTGCCCAAACAAACATGGTGGCTTTAGGTGGTGTGACGTCCCACCCAATCGATTGTAGTCCATCACATAATGCATCGCGACGATCTTGATACATGTTTGAAATTTCTTTAACGCAGCTTTGATCACCTTCTAATGCTTCAATAGCAGCTACTTGAATTGGGGTAAACATGCCGTAATCAAGGTAGGACTTTATCTTTGCCAAAGCGGCAACAAGCGTTGGGTTGCCGACCATAAAGCCCACACGCCAACCTGGCATATTGTAGCTTTTTGATAAAGAGAAAAATTCAACCGCAACATCTTTGGCGCCTTCAACCTGAAGAATGCTTGGTGCCACGTAACCATCAAAAACAATATCGGCATAAGCCAGGTCTTGAACCACCCAAATCTCGTGTTCTTTAGCAATTTTAATAACACGCTCAAAAAATTCTAACTCGACACATTCAGTGGTTGGGTTAGATGGATAATTAAGCACCAGCATTTTAGGTTTGGGAAAGGTGTTTTTAATTGAGCGTTCTAGCTCCGCAAAAAAATCATCATCAGGGCCGCAAGGCACATGTTGAATATCGGCACCCGCAATCACAAAACCATAAGGGTGGATTGGATAGGCTGGATTTGGCACTAAAACTGTATCGCCATTGCCAACTACTGCTTGAGCTAAGTTGGCCAGACCTTCTTTGGAGCCAATGGTGACAATGGTTTCAGTTTCCGGGTCTAAACTAACATTAAAACGGGTTTTGTACCAGTTGGCAATAGCGCGCCTTAGACGTGGAATGCCTCGAGAAGTAGAGTAGCGATGCGTGTCTTTGCGGCGTGCTGCCTCTACCAATTTTTCAACAATGTGATCAGGGGTGGGCTGGTCAGGGTTGCCCATGCCAAAGTCAATAATATCCTCGCCGCGTGCACGCGCCTTAGATTTTAGCTCGTTGGTAACGGCAAAAACGTAAGCAGGCAAGCGCTTAATTCGAGGGAAGTCTGTATTCATTTATTTTATTACCAGTAATTCCACTTCAAAAACAAGGGTTGCATCAGGTGGAATTAAGCCGCCCGCCCCAATAGGTCCATAAGCCAAACTTGAAGGGATGGTAAGTTTGCGTTTAGCGCCAACCTGCATGCCTTCAACGCCTTGATCCCAACCAGGAATAACCTGTCCAACACCCAGTTGAAAGTCAAACGGATCGTTACGATCAACACTAGAATCAAATTTTTTTCCGTTGGTGAGCCAGCCTGTATAGTGTACTGAAATATGATCACCTGATTTTGCTTTAATGCCTTCGCCTAAGCTTAGTTCTTCAATGATTAAATCTGCCATAATTTTCCTAATAAGTTAATGTTATATCGTAAGAGCCAAATTTTCTAATGTTGAGTACGCCACAATCCAAAATTAAATATTGCCCTTTAATGCCCTTTAAAACACCTGAAATAACTGGTGTTTTGTCAAAATTTAGCGAGCTAATTTTGCTTGGGTATTCTACCACAGGGTAATTGATTTCAAAAGTCTCGTTATTTAGCGTTGTGGCGCCTAATTTGTCAGCCAAATTTTGCACCTTTGGCAACAGGTCTTCACACGCTTTTTGAAGGTCAATTGAATCCACTTCGTTTTTGAGCATTTTTCGCCAATTGGTTTTGTCGTTAACAAACGCCTTCAAAGCGACTTCGATTTGCCCAGACTTAAGACGAGCGTCTACTTCTAGTATCGGCAGTGCGCTCACAGCACCTTGATCGATCCATCGACTGGGAATGTTAGACTTGCGTGTAATGCCCACTTTGACGCCTGATGAATTGGCTAAATAAATAATATGTGGCACAAAGCAGTTTTCCAGCCCCCATTCTGGCTCTCTACAGGTGCCGAGATGATGGTGGCAAGTTTCAGGCTTCATAATGCACAAGTCACAACTGGCAAGTTTTTGACAACAAGGGTAGCAGTAGCCTTGAGAATAGCTCTTTTTGGTGACCACACCACAATTTGCACAACGGATTTGACCAGTAAATTCAAGCTGAATGTTCTCGCCAATCAAGTCGTTCATGTTTAGCAACTTATCCCCAATTGGTAATTGATATTGCACGGTGCCTAAGTTGAGGCGGGTGTGCATTTTTCTAATAAGTCCGCTTAGCTGCATGAGGTCAGATTTGGGTTAGTCGCGACTGTACTTCGAGATATTTGTCAGCTGTTTTTTGAATGATATGTTCTGGCAGTGTTGGGGCGGGTGGCGTTTTATCCCAGTCTAATGTTTCCAAGTAGTCACGCACAATTTGCTTATCAAAACTTTTTGGGCTGATGCCCACCTGGTAGTCTTCCTTTGACCAAAATCGTGAAGAGTCTGGCGTAAGCACCTCGTCCATCAAAGTAAGCTGATTGTTTTCATCGAGACCAAATTCAAACTTAGTGTCGGCAATAATAATGCCACGCTCTAATGCGTAATCAGCCGCAAATTGGTAAATCTTAAGGCTGACTTTTTTGACTTGATTGGCTATGTTTTCGCCCAGGATTTCAATCGTTTTTTCAAAATCAACATTCATGTCATGTTCGCCCAAAGCGGCTTTGGTGGATGGCGTGTAAAGCGTACTTGGTAATTTTGCAGCAAGATCAAGATTGTTTGGTAGTGTAATGCCACAAACTGCGCCTGTTTGTTGGTAATCTTTCCAGCCAGAGCCAATTAAATAACCACGCACAATCGCCTCAACCGCAAGTGGCTTGAGTTTTTTAACTATGACTGCACGACCTTCAACCTGTTTAACCTCTTCCGGACTTAAAACATTGCTCAGAGGCTCGAGGGTTAAATGGTTAGGGATAATGTGCTGAGTTTTATTAAACCAAAAGTTAGCAACACTGGTGAGTACAACACCTTTTTGAGCGATTGGTTCGTCGAAAACAACATCAAACGCACTGAGTCGATCGGTAGTGATAATCAGCATGCGTTTATCGTCAATATCGTAGAGGTCTCGTACCTTTCCTTTTTGAATAAGCGGCAGGCTAAGTTCGGTTTCAAATAGTGTTTGCAAGTGTGTATTTAGCAATAATCGATTGTTGTTATTTTAACCTTAATCCTTAACAATGGGGCGCTTGCGATTGCGCATATATTTACCTTTATAGGGTAGAATACAAAGCCACCCTATGATGAAAAATATTTTTTTAATTGCCTTATTGTTAGTTGCTTCGCTTGTATCGGCATCGCCACTTTCTGATGGCGCGCTTCGTCTAATTCAAACCGGTAATGAAATAGGGTCACGTGATATTGTGATGCGAGGCCAATCTTTATTGCTTAAAGGCGCTTTTGATTTATATGATCTAGACGCTTTATACGAGTCTTCTAAGCAGGTTCGTCAGGGAAATCCGTTGATGAAATATCCGCCACATGAGCGCGGCGCTAACGAGATATTAATCAAATTGGTGAGACAAAGTTATGACCCTGCATTGTATGAGTATGGGCTATATTTACTTGATGGCGACAACGGTTTTGTTAAGAACGAATTTTTGGCGCTTAACTTGTTCGAGGAATCTTTTGAGGTTCATGGAAATGCACAATCAGCCTTTGTTGCTACTGTGATTAGAAACGAATCTTTGGTGCCAGGCACTAAAAGACCTCAGCGCATTGGAGAGCTTTTGGCTTTTGCAATTCTAAACAATGTTAAGGGAGCAAAAGCTTATCAAACACAACGCGTCAATAGTGGGCACTGGAAAACACTTCGTTCCAGTAATTGGAAAAAATGGTTAGAGCGTCAGTAGCTTCTTAAGCTGTTTAGAATTTTGTTGGCTTTGTTTTTAAAGTTCCACAGGTCTGTTGTGCCTACATTTTTTTGCTTGGGCAATCTATAAGTGAGTGGATTTTGCCTTATACCGTTATAGCGTAATTCGTAATGCAAATGAGGCCCCGTTGAACGTCCCGTTGATCCCACATAGCCGATTACTTGACCTTTTTTAACTTTTGATGAGGGTTTGAGGCCGTGAGAAAACCTGGATAAATGGCCATATACTGTGGTGTAGTTGCTACCATGTTTGATGTAGACAACATTGCCTAATGCGCCCATTCGTTTTCGGTGTTGAATTACACCACTGGCTACTGAATAAACAGGCGTACCTGATTTTGCAGCAAAATCGACAGCCCTGTGTGGTTTCCAGGTTTTTAAAATAGGATGAAAACGTTTTCTTTGAAATTTAGAGCTGATTCGGTCATATTTTAAAGGCGCCTTTAAAAAAGAAGGATATAGCGACTTACCGTTAATATCGTAATAATTGTTTTGACCATGTTTATCAGTATAAGCAAAGACAGCCACACGTTTATTTGCACCAAGGTAGATTATCGCACTTGGATGAGTGCCGCCGTTACCAACAATAATAAAGCGGTCCCCCTTTTGTAAGTCTTTATTAAAATCAATTTCCCATGAAAATATGCGGACGATAGTGTCAACAATTTTAGGGTTGATGTTGGCTTTTCGCGCATCATAATTTAGTGAACGAGTAATGTAAATGGTAGCGTATTCAGGCGTATTGGCGCCACGTGCCAATACATTGCCTGTGTTTAAAAGCCCTAAGACGGCAATTAAGAATAAAGCGTGTTTAAGCATGTTGTTTAACAATTTGTGTGGCAATTTCACGTACACTTTGGTCGTTAGCGATAATCTCATCTAAGCTAGTGTGTGTTACATGTTGCGCCTGATTAAGGGTTTTTTCAATAACGTCTGGAACGTCTAAAAACTTAATTTTATGACTTAAAAACGCATCAACGGCGACTTCGTTGGCAGCATTCATGGTGCCCATAGCGCTACCACCTTGTTTCAGTGCGTCAAAAGCCAATCTTAGGCAGGCAAATTTATCAAGATCAGGCGCATAAAATTCTAACGGTGAATTGTTGGCCAAATCAAGTGGTGCTACGCCAGCACTAATACGCCGAGGATAAGCCATTGCATATGAAATTACACTGCGCATATCTGGATTGCCGAGTTGAGACAAGGTAGATCCATCTTTATAATAAACTGAAGAGTGAATAATGCTCTGTGGGTGTATTACCACATCGATTTGTTCGGGTTTAAGCGCAAATAAATAATAAGCTTCAATCACTTCCAGGCCTTTGTTCATCATGGTGGCAGAATCAACTGAGATTTTACGACCCATGCTCCAGTTCGGATGAGCACAAGCCTCATCAGGTGTGATTGATTGCAACTCATTAATTGGCGTGTGCAAGAATGGCCCGCCACTGGCAGTCAGTTGAATTTTACTTAAGCCAGAGCGACCGCTTTGCAAACACTGAAAAATAGCACTGTGTTCTGAATCAACAGGAATGAGCTCTGCGCCAGAGCGCTTAACCGCATCCATAAAGATGTCACCCGCTAAGACTAAAGATTCTTTGTTGGCTAGCATGATGCGCTTGCCCGCCCTAGCGGCAGAAAGCGCTGAAGACATGCCTGCAGAGCCAACAATTGCCGCCATCACATAGTCGGTTTGTTCGTGCGCTGCAACATCACATAAGGCTTGTTCACCACTAAGCACCTGAGTGTCGTTATTAATCACGCTTTGCAATTGTGACGCTGCATTTTCATCCATCATTACTGCAAATTTTGGCCGGTATTGATGACACAATTCGGCCATTTTCTCCCAGCTGGTATTAGCACTAAGCGCGAAGATGTTAAATTTATCACTGTGTTGGTCAACCACAGACAGGGTGCTTTTCCCGATGGAGCCAGTAGCACCTAATAAAGTGATATTTTTCATAGTAGATTTAATCCGACCAAGAAAAATGGTGCAGCTGCAGTGAGTGAGTCAATGCGATCGAGAATACCACCATGACCCGGTAGGATTTGCCCACTGTCCTTCATACCAGATTCACGCTTAAACAGGCTCTCAAATAAGTCGCCTAACACCGAAACGCTAGACACAATAATCGCCAAAACTAAATAACTCAGGTATTTTTCTGAGTCAATAGCTTGGGTCTGTAAGAAAACAATCATCACGATCAGTGCAAAAATAACGCCACCCATTACGCCTTCGATTGATTTTCCCGGGCTGACTTTAGGTGCAAGCTTGTGTTTTCCAAATTTTATGCCAACAAAGTAAGCGCCCGAATCAGCACCCCAAATTAGCGCCATCAACAACAGAAAATAAGACGCACCGTGTTGTGCTTGTAGATTAACCAAAGCAACCCACATCGGTACCAACAACATAACACCATTCATCACTCGAATAATGCCAGAACCAAACCAAGCTTGAGCATTATTAGGATAACTAAACACCCAAAATAAGTTTAAAAACCACCAAGCGATGGAGACATAAAGCAGTGTTTGTAAGTTACCTCCATGGTTATTTGCAATCCATGCACAGCCAACAATAAACACAGTAAACAGTATTCTACCGGCAAGCTGATTAATTTTAATTAAGCGTGAAAACTCTAAAGCACCCAGTGCGACGAATGCCAGCAATAAGTATGAAAAATAGTGTTTAGGCATGGCAAATATTGCCCAAATAAATAAAGGCGCTAAAACCAACGCGGTAATACTTCTTTGCGCTAATCCGCTTAACATGCTTTGTCCTTGCGCGAGCCAAAACGACGGTCGCGATTGTTAAAGCTTACAATGGCTTTGTCGAGTTCTGTTGAGTTAAAATCGGGCCACAAAATGTCAGTGAAATAGAGTTCGCTATAAGCAATATCCCACAGTAAGAAATTACTGATTCTAAGTTCACCGCTGGTACGAATCAGTAAGTCAACTTTAGGCTGGTCTGCCAAAGACATGTATTTTTCGAAGGACTCAATGTTGATTTCGTCTGAATTAATTTTACCATCAACAGCCTGTTTGGCAAGCTTCTGAGCTGCTTGTGCAATGTCCCATTGTCCGCCGTAGTTAGCGGCAATCACCAAGGTTAGCCCACTGTTGTTAGCCAGTAATGTTTGTGCATCGATTGCAGCTTGTTGGATTTCTTGCGGAAATAAGCCCATATCGCCAATAATTTTTAGCCTAACATTGTATTTATTTAGTTTGTTGGTTTCCTTTTTTAAAACGTTGAGAAACAATTTGAATAACAAAGAAACCTCATTGTTAGAACGGTTTTTATTTTCACTGCTAAAAGCAAAAAGCGTGAGCGTCTCAACACCGAGATTATTGCAGTTTTTAACCGCCTCACGCACAGCCTTAATCCCTTTTTTGTGACCTTGTATGCGTGGTAAATAGCGTTTTGATGCCCAACGGCCGTTGCCGTCCATAATAATTGCAATGTGTTTGGGTGTGATCATGAGCGGTAATTATACCCATAGGTCGGCACCAACCTTTTGAAAGTATAAATACGGTAAAATTACATTTATGAGCTTAGCTAAAAGAATCATTCCTTGTCTTGATGTGCGCGATGGTCGTGTGGTTAAAGGTGTGCAATTTGTTGATATTAAAGATGCTGGAGATCCTGTTGAAGTGGCCAAACGTTATGACCTTGAGGGTGCTGATGAGATTACGTTCTTAGACATTACAGCCTCGCACGAAGGGCGTGATACTACCGCACATATGGTGGAAAGTATCGCCGAGCAAGTGTTTATTCCATTAACCGTTGGTGGTGGTATTCGCAAAGCTGAAGATGTGCGCGCAATGCTCAATGCAGGCGCTGACAAAGTAGCGGTGAATTCAGCGGCGATTTTTAACCCTGACTTGATTAATGAGCTGAGTGAAAAATTTGGCTCGCAGTGTATTGTTATCGCCATTGACGCCAAACAAGTGTCAAACAATCCACCAAAGTGGGAGATTTTTACCCATGGTGGGCGTCAAACCACAGGTATTGATGCTGTTGAGTGGGCGGTCAAGATGACTGAGGGTGAGTGTGGTGCAGGCGAAGTATTGTTAACTTCGATGGATTGTGATGGCGTTAAAACCGGCTTTGATTTGGCGCTCACAAAAGCAGTCTCAGATGCAGTTAATGTGCCAGTAATTGCCTCAGGTGGTGTGGGCAATTTAGAACATTTATCTGAAGGTGTGTTAAGGGGTGGTGCTGATGCAGTGCTAGCGGCTAGTATTTTCCATTTTGGTGAATATACAGTTACTGAAGCAAAACTTGCTATGCAGAAAAATGGCATAGAGGTTAGACTGTAGCTTTATCGATATTGATTTTTTAACGACTTAAGCGTATAATTTTGCGCTTTGCAAAACAAGGTTTTTATGAACTCTAAAAAAGAATTATGGGTATTGTTGTCCTCATTTATCTTGCCAATTGCGCTCGGCACAGCGTTTTTCTATTGGAATCCGACCGCCTTCACCGGCAATACGGTTAATTACGGAGAGTTTGTTAATCCAATCATTGCCACAAAAGAACAAGATGTGGTTTTTGCTAAGGGTTCTAAGGGCAGTTTACAAGGCTTATGGACGTTGGCATATGTGACTAATCAGTGTGATGATGCCTGTATAAACACACTTAAAGATATGAAGCTCACACGCACACTAGTGAACGAGAACATGCGCCGTATTCAGCGATTATTATTAATTAATGGCACTACCGATATTACAGAGCCCGGTTTATTGATTGCCCAACCGAGTGAGGCACTCAGACAACAATTAGGGAGGTTCCCAAACAACACCTTGTTTTTAATTGATCCCTTGGGCAATGTTATGCTACATTACAACCCACAAACATTGGTGATTAAGCTTGTACTTAAAGACCTGAAACGCCTGCTTAAATTATCACGCATAGGTTAAACGGAGATTGTTATGCCCTCATTAATTGATTTACTTGGTTTGTGCAAACTCAAAGTTGTTGCGCTTATTTTATTAACGGCTGTAGTAGGCATGTTCTTAGCCGTGCCAGCGCCATTTTTACCTGATGCATGGTTAGTTATTAGCGCCTCAATTGGCATTAGTATGGCCTCAGCATCTGCAGCGGTGTTTAATCATGTGGTTGATGAGCAAATTGACATGCAGATGTCACGTACCAATCAGCGCCCCCTGCCGCAAGGTAAAGTGAGCCGTAATCAAGCGCTGGTTTGGGGGGTATTTTTAGGTGTGATTGGTTTGGGTGTTTTGCAATTATTTGTTAACACCATCACCACGGTGCTCACTTTTATCTCTTTAATTGGTTATGCGGTGATCTACACCATGTATTTAAAGCGTGCAACTCCACAAAATATTGTGATCGGTGGTGCTGCAGGTGCCGCACCACCAGTGCTTGGCTGGACGGCAATTACCGGTATGCAAGGCATTGAATACGCACTTCTTTTGTTTTTAATTGTGTTTATCTGGACGCCACCACATTTCTGGGCATTGGCTATTTATCGAGTTGAAGAATACAAAAAAGTCGATGTGCCGATGCTACCAGTAACACATGGTTTGGCCTACACTAGAGTACAAATTTTGCTTTACACGGTATTGTTATTGTTGGTAACACTGCTGCCTTATTTGGCGGGTATGTCAGGTTTGATTTATCTTGCTGCTGCCTTAATTTTGGGCTTTATGTTCTTGGCATATTCGATCAAAATATACAGAAACCCTGATGATGATAAAATAGCTTGGGCTACATTTACGTTCTCAGTCAACTATTTAATGTTATTATTTGTAGCACTACTGGTCGATCATTATTGGCTTATTAGGCTATAAACAAGCAAAAAGGACTTTTGTGAAAGGATTGGCACAAGTATTTAAAGCGGTAACGTCAGCCATGATTGGTATCGGCAAAAGAGAAAACCTGATTAAAGATTTTGAACGCACAGAAAAACAAGGCCCATGGGTTTATATCGTTGTCGGTATAGTAATGACAATAGTGTTTATTATGTTGGTGATGGTTGTCGTTAAATTTGCCCTGGCCTAGTTAGCCTAGTCTAGCGTTTTAATAATCAAATCAAGTGCAGTCGCCATTTTCTTGGCATGGTGTGGGTTGGTTAGTAGCCCAGTTAACTCCAGTTTAGGATTAAGCAGTAAATAACTGGCAGTGTGGTTAATTAAATGGTTACTCTTTTTAACGGTCTTCATTTTTTTCATCGGCATCGCCATTTCCCCATCATCTTTTTTGAGCGTATGCTGAGAGTGGTCTTGCGACGCTCTTTCTTTGGTCTGAACAACCTCGTGATAAACCCCTAGCGTTTTTGTTAATTTTTTTAGTGTTTCATCTTCAGCGCTTAGCCCAATGAAGTCTGTATTAAAGCGCTTGACAAAGGCCCCTAGTTTGCCAATATCACGATTCGGATCGACCGAGATAAATATAACTTGTAGCTTGTCGGGCTGCTGCATCATGCTCAGTGTTTGATTGAGTATTGCTAAATCTATTGGGCATACATCGGGACACGAGGTATAACCAAAATATAAAACAGACCATTTTCCGCTAGCTGTTGCTGATAATGATGTTGTGGCACGATTATCGTCGATTAGTGGGAACATCCCTTGTAATGACTTAGGGTTGGGATACAAAGAAACGGTTGGATTCACGTGTTTTTGTAAGTCTTTGAACTGATTGGCGTTCTGGAAGAATAAGTAATACACCAATACAATAACACCCAGTCCTGCCCATATAATAGTGTTACGTGTTTTCTTGGATTGTGCGTAGTTGTTGGTTTTGCTCATTGTTCGACATTCCTTATATTTTGCGATTTAGACGCTAGTTTTAAATATTTTGTGTGTTAGACCAACAATGCTAAGCAATAGTAACAATGCGAAAACATTATGCAAAACAGCGACGAACATTGGCAACGATAGGACAACGTTTAAGATGCCAAGCGTTACTTGAGCTGTCAACAGCCCACCAATTAATAGCAAGTTATTTTTCATGTGTGTATAGTTTTTAAATGAAAAAACTAGGGTTATAACTAATATGGTAATTATTAATGCACCAATACGATGCATCATTTGAATGGCTGCACGTGCTTGGCTTTCTAGTACACCATATTCGTAATCATATTCTGTGCCAATTGGCCCCCAATATAATGCTCTAGCAAAATCCATATTTGGCCACCACGAGTCTAGGCAGGTTGGGAATTGATCACCACAAGAAAGTGCCGCATAATTGGTGCTGGTCCAGCCGCCTAAAATGATTTGTAGACTAAGTGCAAACAGGGTCACAAAAAGCAAGTATTTGTGTCGTTTTAAAATATGCCGATAAGCCAAAGTTTGGGTGTTTTGATTTAAGTATAACCAAGTGAGTAGAGCGGTAGTCACAAAACCACCAACAAGGTGTGTGGTGACAATGCCAGGATGAACCATGAGCGTTACAGTCCACATACCAAAAGCGCCTTGTAATATCACGAACAATACCGTAAAACTTGGCAGAGCCATGGATTGGAAACGTCGTGGCCTCCCCCTTAAAACTAAGAACCATAAAATTAGAATGACCAGTCCAAGTATTGAGGCAGCATAGCGATGAACCATCTCTTTCCAACCTTTGGCAGTTTCAAGTGGGCGATCATAACCTTCAAGCTTTGTGCCATCAGCCACATCTGGAACAACGAGCTGGCCATAACAGCCCGGCCAATCTGGACAACCTAGACCCGCATCACTGAGACGAGTATAGGCGCCTAAAATTACTACGATTAACGCTAAAATAATGGAGGTTTGTAGTAATTTTTTAAACATAAAGAGCAACTAAATTAAATAATGTCACTATTTTAATGCATAAATTTTTTTATGCAAAGTCCTGCATGAAAAAAACTGTACATATTATATAAAGAGGCTTTATAGATTAAGAATTAGGCCGGTGTTATTTTGATTCACCGATTATGATCTTATTGGTGGCACTAAATCAAGTGAACAAATGCCGGGATCACAAATGCCAGACCACCAAAATAACAGATACAGATGTCATAATAATCCATTTTTGTTTAAAGAAATTAATTTATGTCAATAAAATTGATTGTCTTTTAACAAAACAATACAAAAAGTAAGTATAATTCACATCAGTTTTTTAATGCAGTTTCGTATTAATGAAACGAAAGGTATTTATTTATTTGGAGGATTTATGAAAAGATTAACAACTCTTTTAAGCGCTTTAGTTGCCATGATGTCAACGAATGTGTTTGCTGAGTACGGCCTAAACATGACAGAGGGTGTAACTTCTATAAGTCGTGATATTTATGATTTACACATGATGGTATTTTGGATTAGTGTGTTGGTTGCGGTGGTTGTATTTGGTGCAATGTTCTATTCTGTGTTTGCACACAGAAAATCAAAGGGCGCGGTAGCGGCTCAATTCCATGAGAGCACTAAAGCAGAGATTATCTGGACAATCATTCCAGTCATTATTTTAGTAGGAATGGCTGTTCCAGCATCAAAAGTATTGATTGACTTAGAAGATACGACTAAAGCTGAAATGACCGTTAAGGTTACAGGTCATCAATGGAAATGGCAGTATGATTACCCTAAAGAGGGTATTAGCTTTATTTCTAATATGGCACAATCTTCTAAGGATGCAACCACAGGTACAGACGCTGACCGTGAGGCTGTCGGTCATTACTTACTTGAAGTAGATAATCATTTGGTTCTGCCTGTAGATACTTCTGTTCGTTTTTTAATCACTTCAAACGACGTGATCCACTCTTGGTGGGTACCAGAATTTGGTGTGAAGCAAGATGCCAATCCAGGCTTTATTAATGATGCGTGGGCTAAGGTCGATGAAATCGGTACTTACCGTGGCCAATGTGCTGAACTTTGTGGCAAAGATCACGGCTTTATGCCAGTCGTAGTTGATGTTGTGTCCAAGGCAGATTATGCTGAGTGGGTAGCTGAGAAACAAGCAGCAGCAGCAGCAGAAGCAGAAAATGCTACTAAGACATGGTCCAAAGCTGATTTAATGGCAAAAGGTAAGACTGTATATGACACTAGCTGTGCAGGCTGTCATAAGGCAGATGGTTCAGGTATGCCACCAATATTCCCAGCAATGAAGGACTCACCGGTAGCAAACGGACCAGCAGCTGATCATATGAACATCGTTATAAATGGTAAGGGCGGTATGCCACTATTTAAAATGTTGGGTGATAGTGATCTAGCAGCAGTAATTACTTACGAAAGAAATGCCTTTGGCAACACAGGCAGCGTTGTTCAACCTTCAGATGTTAAATCTGCACGCTAATTAAAGGAGAAATATAATGACAACAGCAACAGCTTCTCACGACGATCATCACGGCCCTGAAAAAGGCTTAATGAGATGGGTGAAAACAACGAACCATAAAGATATTGGTTCTCTATATTTGTGGTTTGCATTCACTATGTTATTAGTGGGTGGTGCCTTCGCAATGGGTATTCGTGCTGAATTATTACAGCCGGGTATGCAGTTGATGGAACCACAGTTCTTTAATCAGTTAACAACCATGCATGGTTTGATCATGGTGTTTGGTGCGATTATGCCAGCCTTTGTTGGCTTGGGTAATTGGTTAATTCCGATGATGATTGGCGCGCCTGATATGGCGTTACCACGTATGAACAACTGGTCTTTCTGGATTCTACCGTTCGCTGGCGCCATCTTGTTAAGCACGTTCTTTATGGAAGGCGGTGCACCAGCATTTGGTTGGACGTTCTACGCGCCATTATCAACAACGTTTGCACCAGATTCTACTGACTTCTTTATCTTTGCAGTTCACTTGCTAGGCTTCTCATCAATTATGGGTGCGATTAACATTATTGCAACTGTACTTAACATGCGCGCTCCTGAGATGAAATTAATGGACATGCCATTATTTGTTTGGACATGGTTAATTACCTCGTTCCTACTAATTGGTGCGATGCCAGTATTGGCAGGTGCAGTAACAATGATGTTGACAGACCGCAACTTCGGCACAGCATTCTTTGATGCAACCGGTGGTGGTGACCCAGTATTGTTCCAGCATATTTTCTGGTTCTTTGGCCATCCTGAGGTTTATATTATGATCCTGCCAGCATTTGGTGTGGTTTCTCATATTATTCCAACGTTTGCGCGTAAGCCGTTGTTTGGGTATTCTTCAATGGTATATGCAACAGCATCAATCGCATTCTTATCATACATAGTATGGGCACATCACATGTTCCTAACGGGTATGCCGGTTGCAGCTGAGCTGTACTTTATGTATGCAACAATGCTAATTGCAGTCCCTACAGGTGTTAAAGTCTTTAACTGGATCGCTACTATGTGGAGAGGTTCAATGACGTTTGAGACGCCAATGTTATGGGCGGTTTCATTTGTTTTCTTATTCACAATTGGTGGTTTCTCTGGCTTAATGCTAGGCATCGTTCCAGCAGATATTCAGTATCATGATACTTACTTCGTGGTTGCACACTTTCACTACGTACTGGTAACAGGCGCATTGTGGGCAATCATTGCGGCGACATTCTACTGGTTGCCAAAGTGGACTGGCAGGATGTATAACGAAACATTGGGCAAAGTACACTTCTGGTGGGCCGTTATTTCAGTAAACGTATTGTTCTTCCCTCAGCATTTCTTAGGTCTTGCGGGCATGCCACGTCGTATTCCTGATTACTCGTTACAGTTTGCAGATTTCAACTTGATTTCTTCATTAGGTGGTTTTGCATTCGGTGCATCATTCATCTTATTGACTTACATCGTGATTGATTGTGTTCGTAATGGCAAGCCATGTGGGTCACGTCCTTGGGAAAGTGCAAAAGGATTAGAGTGGACATTAGAGCCAAAAGCTCAATACCATTCATTTAACACACCACCGTCAAGAGCATTGATTGAGGCTGAGTCTCAAAATTCTTAATGGATGATAGAAAAAAAGGCGTCGTAATTACAGCGGTAATTGTAGGCGCTATAGCAATAGGAGTATTTGTAGCGACCATTGTGTACTTTAACCCTGGTAGCTAATATGGAACGAAAAGAAATAACAAAAGGGTTCTGGATTAAACTAGTCTCAGCGCCAATATTGATGTTCGCCTTTGCTTTTGCAATGGTACCTATCTACGATATTTTTTGTGAGATTACCGGGTTTAACGGTAGGACGGGTAGAGTGGATAGTGAGCAACAATATGTGGTAGATGAGAATCGAAAAGTCGAGGTGAGTTTTTTTGCCATGACTATGGGTGGATTTCCAGTACAGTTTGGACCAAAGGTAAGTTCGATGGAGGTAATACCTGGCAAGTTTTATACGACCAGTTATATTGCTAAGAACAATACCGATAAAACAGTTTTTGGCCAAGCGATCCCTAGTGTAGCACCAACAGATGCAGCACTTTATTTCAAGAAGTTGGAATGCTTCTGTTTTAATAGACAGGCATTCAAGCCACACGAAGAGGTCGAAATGACACTCCGATTTGTGGTTGAACCAGAGTTGGATAAGCGTATAGAAGATATTAGCTTGTCCTATAATTTTTTTGAACTTGACAGCTAAAAAAAGGGAGAAACTATGAGCGAACAAGAATATTACATACCACACGGTACTTACTGGCCAATCATTGGCTCAATCGGCGTATCAACGTTATTTGTTGGTTTTGCTAATCAAATGCATGGCGCAGAATGGGGTGGCTCAGTGATGGCGCTTGGTTTTGCGATTTTGGTGTTTATGATGTTCGGCTGGTTTGGACAGGTTGTTAATGAAAGCACAAACGGCATCTATAATAAGCAAGTAGATCGTTCTTTCCGATGGGGCATGAGCTGGTTTATATTCTCTGAAGTAATGTTCTTCGCAGCCTTTTTTGGTGCACTGTTCTATGCAAGACAATTTTCAGTGCCATGGTTAGGTGGTGAAGGTAATAATATCTTTACCCCAGACCTTTGGAATGCATTTAGTGCGTCTTGGCATCAAATGGCATTTTTAGCGCCAGGTACAGAATTACAATCAGGCACGGTAATGAGTTTTCCTGCTATTCCAGACACTGGAATTGTTACTGCAACACCAGCTGATGTGGTTGATCCGTGGGGCTTGCCTGCATTAAATACAGCATTGCTATTAGCATCAGGTGTGACTCTAACTTTTGCCCACCATGCACTACGTGCCGGTCATCGAAATCAAATCGTTGGCTGGTTAGTAGCAACAATTGCTTTGGGTGCTGCATTCTTAGGATTCCAAATTATGGAATATGGTCATGCATACCAAGATGGTTTGAAATTAACTTCAGGTATTTACGGCTCTACTTTTTATATGTTAACCGGCTTTCATGGCTTTCATGTAACGGTAGGTGTGATTATGTTAACAGTTATTTTGTACCGTGTACAAAAAGGCCATTTTACTGCTGACAATCATTTTGGTTTTGAAGGTGTGGCTTGGTATTGGCACTTTGTAGATGTGGTATGGTTAGGCTTATTCGTGTTTGTTTATTGGCTATAATATAGTTCAGGCACAATAAAAAAAGGACCCCTTATTGGGGTCTTTTTTTTCATAGTAAAAAAAGGATATTTATGTCAGAAGTATTAATTGTTGTTGTGATCATTGCTATTTTGATCGCACTGGGTTTTGGCTTAATCGGAATGGTTAAAGGCGGAAAGCAAGGTTCAGATAAAATGTTTAAGTCTTTAGTGGTGCGCATTACATTATCAGTTGTGTTATTTATTTTTGTGATGTTTGCGGGTTACATGGGCTGGATTACGCCCAATACAATAATGCTAGATGCGCCAACAGTACAAACATCGGTTGATAAGTGATTAAGCGCTCATTTTTCCTACCAGGATTATTAATTACTCTCACACTATGGGGCTTGTTGTCATTAGGGTTTTGGCAGTTGGACCGTGCGGATGAAAAACGCATTATTGAACAAGCCATTGTTTTAGCGCAGTCAAATCCTGCTGAAATTGTCTTACGACCTAGTGCTCTAATAGACAAAGAGCATTATCAAGTATTGCTTAAAGGTCATTATGATAATAACAAGCAATTCATTTACGATAATCAAGTTGTCAATAGTAATGCCGGCTATTATGTACTAACCCCTTTTGTGCTTGAAAATAATACAGCAATTTTGGTGAATCGTGGATTTGTGCCTTGGTATGGTAATCGTGAAAAATTAGCTGATATTAATATTAGTGAAAATATAACCACCATCAAGGTGAAACTTATTGCAACCAAACAGCGCATTGAACTCAAACAAGAAAATATTGACACCACATTCCCAAAGCTTATTCAATCTTTAGACATGGGCCAGCTCTCAATACTGGCTGACTATCAGTTTATTTCTATGCTGGGACAACTTGATGTTAAAGCCGAAAATGGATTTTTTCGTCAGTGGAGGCCCTTTTATGGCAGTGTTGATAAACATTTGGGCTATGCCCTACAATGGTTCTTAATGGCTTTAGTGCTTAGTATTATTGCAGTAAGATTGTTGATAAAAAACAGTAGGAATTGATTTGTATCCTTAGTCCATTTTTAACTCGATGACATGATTAGCTCTATGTAGAAACGCCCCTTATTTAAATAACTGATAAGGTAGGATTGTTAATTAAGTAAGGAAAGGTGGTTTAAATGAGCTTAACAGGAAGACAATGAAATAGTTCGTAATCATAATATTTATTTATTCAATATATGGTGAATAGTGACACTTAAAAATTCACGATTTATTCAAGGAGTTTGTTTTCTTTCTAGGTATAATTTCCAACTATTGCCGAAGTAGCACAGTTGGTAGTGCAACTGATTTGTAATCAGTAGGTCGCCAGTTCGAGTCCGGCCTTCGGCACCATATTTAAAAAGGTTTGTAGTGATCACACTATGAGCCTTTTTTTATGTGTGTCGTCGTGGTGTCGTAACCAGGTTGTTCTTCACCCTAAAATCGTTCAATTTAGCCGCCCCATCCTATAAACTTGAGATCTTGCTATAAAAGAGAGGTTGCTTATTGAATAATATCGAATTCTGGCCCTAGATTCAACGTAAAAGTTTTCGGTTTTATCTCGGCATTGATCACGACTTTATCAAATACAATTAAAGCAGTTTGTCCCAATGCGTTCTTGAGAGAGATTGCATATAATTTTGTGTTTTTAAAACCAAATAATAACTGTTGATATTGAGTCAAATGCTTATCAGTTTGATACCAGTCTATGCTGTTTTTGCGATGAGAGAATTTTGGTGTGTGTATCATCGAGCTGGGTTTATTGATTAACCAATATAAAGGTGTTTGAGATAGGTCCTGGTTTTTTTGTAAGATGGCCTGTTCAAGTTCGACGTCGATTAACCACAATTCATTGCTGTTAAGCAACAGAATGTGTTCATTTGGTTTTGTTGTATGCCAGCGCAATTGTTTGGGGCGCTTGAATGTAAAACGACCAGAAGCATTGTTTAGCAGAACTCTAGTATCACTATAAGTTGTTTGATTGAAGTTAGCATTTAGTGACTCTAATCCGTTGAAAAAAATATCAAACTGGTTGCTGTTTGCGCTTGTTGCAGTATTAATCCAAAACAAAACCAATAAGGCGGCCCATTTATTCATCATGGTTAATTGGCTCTGGTGCAAGCACTTGGCGATTACCAGCGCTGTTCATGGTTGAAACTACGCCACTGGCCTCCATATCTTCGATAATACGCGCGGCACGGTTATAACCAATACGCATACGTCGTTGTAAGCTAGAGATGGATGCACGACGTGATGAAGTGATAATTTGAACGGCTTCATCATATAAAGGATCAAGCTCCCCAGAAGGGCCGGAAGAACTGCTAGTCCCCCCAGGCGTGTCGGCTGATTCTCGTTGGACATTAAGAATGCCGTCAAGGTAATTGGTTTCTGAGTTTTTGCGTAAAAATTCAACCACACGCTCAATTTCACCATCATCTACAAAGGCACCATGTACGCGAGTTAGGTGTGAAATTCCTGGCGTCATATAAAGCATATCACCCATGCCGAGCAACTGTTCTGCGCCACCTTGGTCAAGAATGGTACGCGAGTCTACTTTCGAAGATACTTTAAAAGCAATACGAGTTGGCACGTTGGATTTAATCAAGCCAGTAATAACGTCTACGCTTGGACGCTGTGTAGCGATAATTAAGTGAATGCCGGCAGCACGGGCTTTTTGAGCTAGACGTACAATTAAGGCTTCAACTCGTTTGGCTTTAGCTCGGTCTTCTTGGGCAAGAGCACCAAGCATATCGGCATATTCATCAATCACCAGCATAATTAGTGGTAACGCCTCTAGTTCAGGAGCAGTCTCACCTTCTTCAGCAATATTTTCGTTAAAGGAGGGGTCTAGCAATGGACTGCCTTTGTCTTTGGCTTTTTTGAGTTTGTCGTTAAAACCATCGATATTACGAACGCCAAATTTAGCCAGTAAAGAATAACGACGTTCCATTTCATTTACACACCACCAGAGCGCACTGGCAGCTTGGTTCATGTCAGTGACAACAGGTGTCAGTAAGTGTGGGATATCGGCATAGCAAGCAAGTTCAACAATTTTTGGGTCAATCATGATCATGCGTACTTCATCCGGACTGGCCTTATAGAGCACACTTAAAATAATGGCATTAATACCAACTGATTTGCCCATACCAGTAGCACCAGCAACGAGCAGGTGTGGCATTTTCGCCAAATTGGCAATGACAGGCAAGCCGTTAATGTCTTTTCCTAGTCCCATACTAAGCATAGAGCTTGATTTGGCAAAGGCTTCAGAGGCGAGAATTTCTTTCAAGCTAATCATTTCACGTTCGGCATTAGGAATCTCTAGTCCAATCACCGGCTTCCCAGGAATAACATCAACAATACGTACACTTTCTACCAGTAGTGCACGGGCCAAGTCTTTATTCAGGTTCATAATCTGTGAAACTTTAACACCTCGTGCTAGTGAAATTTCAAACTGGGTAACCACTGGTCCTGGAGTAACGGTGGTAATACTGACGTCAAAACCAAAGTCTTTAAGCTTAATCTCAACTTGGCGTGACATATTCTCAAGTGCTTGCTCAGAATAACCATTGGTATTTACATTGATTTCATCAAGTAGTGATAAATCAGGTAAGCCGCTGAGCGCCTTAGTGTTAAACAGGTTAGAAGAAGCTGGTGCGATTTTTTTACCGGGCTTGATTTTGGCTGATTTAATTTTGGCCAACACATTCGGTTTTGGTGCACTGGTTTGCTTGGGGGTAATCACCATTTTAACCGCTTTACGAGTTTTAACTTTTTTACGAGAGTTTCTAAGTTTTTCTAATAATGTATTAAGCATGCCGCCAGTAGAAGTAAAGATATTTATCCATGAGGCAGTGCTGGCAACGCTGAAGCTAATCATCATCATACTAAAATAAATAAGAGATGCCGCCGAACCAAGCAATGTTCCAAAATAGAGATGCATCAAGTAACCAACATAACCACCAGCGATTGGCCCACCTCCATCAAGTGGGTCAGGTGTGTCGATACTCAAAAGTGCTGAAGTAAATAATAAGAGCACAATAAAGGCAAAAAAACGAATTATGAACACAGTGCGACTGGTGGACTGCTGCCCTGTATTCTTATGGATACACCATCCTAGCCAAATCAGTGAAAGCGGAATCAAATAAGCAGAATAGCCCAATATCGATAATGAAAAATCACTCAAATAAGCACCAACAGTACCTGATTGATTAAGTACAGGTGTGCTTAGTATGTCAGAACTAGAGTAGGGGTTTTCTAGGGGGGAGTGTGTAAAGAGTGCTAATAGATAAACAAGACTTAATGTGATTAAGACAATAAACAAAACTTCATTCATCGCTCGAGAGCGAGGCTGAGAGGTGCGTTTTTTAAGTTTGGATTGAGTGTTATTTTTCAAGGTAATTTTGGGTTGGTTGGTGCATCATAAATAAGCATACTGAATCAGCGTTTCCTTTATAATGTTTCAAACTGTGTATAAGTATAAAGGATTGGTATTTAATTGAGTAAAAATAAACATTGTAAAGTATTAATTGTTGGTTCTGGACCTGCGGGCTATGCAGCAGCAGTTTATGCGGCAAGGGCAAACTTAGACCCTGTGATTGTCAGCGGCATGGAGCAAGGAGGGCAATTAATGAGCACCACAGATGTGGATAATTGGCCGGGCGATAATGAAGGCGTACAAGGCCCAGATTTGATGACGCGCATGCAGCAACATGCTGAGCGTTTTGATACCGAAATTATCAATGACTACATCACTGATGTTGATTTTTCTAAACAACCGTTTGCACTCGATGGTGCCAGCTCGACCTATACTGCCGATGCAGTGATTATCGCTACCGGTGCAAGTGCACGTTATTTAGGTTTAGAATCAGAAGAAGCTTTTAAAGGTAAGGGCGTGAGTGCCTGCGCCACTTGTGATGGGTTCTTTTATCGTGGCCAGAAAGTAGCGGTTATTGGTGGCGGCAATACCGCGGTAGAAGAAGCATTATTTTTATCCAATATTGCAGATCATGTTACCATTGTTCACCGTCGTGACAAGTTCTCTAGTGAAAGGATTTTGTCTGATCAGTTAATTGAAAAATCCAAAACTGGCAATGTCACCATTGAATACAATCATAACTTAGACGAAGTCTTGGGCGACACCATGGGTGTAACAGGTCTAAGATTAAAAGACAATGACGGCAACACTAAAGAAATTGATGTTCACGGTGTATTTATTGCCATTGGCCATACGCCAAATACAGGTATTTTTGAAGGTCATCTAGAAATGAATCATGGCTACATTCAAATACAAAGTGGTACGCAGGGTAATGCAACACAAACAAGTGTTGCAGGTGTATTTGCAGCAGGCGATGTAGCAGACCATATTTACCGTCAGGCAATTACTTCAGCGGGCTCAGGCTGTATGGCAGCACTCGATGCCGAGAAGTTTTTAGGTGAGTAGTTTCCAATTAATCTTGTAATTTGTTGGTATAATTTTGCCTTTTAAGGCCACATAGCTCAGTTGGTAGAGCAAGGGATTGAAAATCCCTGTGTCCCTAGTTCAATTCTAGGTGTGGCCACCATATTTAACTTCATATAACTCAAAGGAATAGTGGATTTTATTCACATTAATTTTCCTTGCTAATAAGTCAAAAAAAGGCACACTAAATTGGAAGCCTTAATGGCTACCATTCAAAAACGACCACGTTCTAAAGGAAATGCTTACCGCGTTATCATTAGAAAGAAAGGTATTAGGCAAATATCTAGGACATCCCCATCTAAAAAGCTGGCATTGCAATTTGCTCAGCGTGTAGAGAACGATAAAGAACTGCTTCTGGTTTATGGAAACAGTAACAAATCGAACCAAACGCTGGAGAAACTGACTTCTGATTACCTATCTAATGAGTACAAAAGGTAAAGACTATAAGAAGCAAAGTACTAGGCTAGATTTCTGGGTTAAGAGTATTGAGATTAAACCAATTTCAGACATTACAATTAGCGATGTGTCCGAGGCAATGCGGAGTATAGTGATAAGTATTAATTATCTTTGGGGGAAGAGTATGCAACAAATAACAATACTACTATCTAGTGCATTAACTTTATTGTTGGTTACTGGTAACAATGCTTCTTATGCTTCCCCACATATTAGGGATTTTAGTCCTAAGAAATTCCAAGGTAAGAAACCTAATATGAATGCATTTAAGGGCCAGGAAAGAAGAGGTAATGTATTTAAACCAAGTAAGGATGGCCGGATAACAAAACCACACACGAAGGGTAGTTTTAGGGAGTGTAGTGCATTAGCATTATACGGCGGTCTTCCGTGCCCGGCTGTAAAGAGCCAGAAAGAGCGCACTATATTTAAACCAAGTAAGGATGGCCGGATAACAAAACCACACACGAAGGGTAGTTTTAGGGAATGTAGTGCATTATACGGAGGTCATCCGTGCCCTGCTGTAAAAGGAAAGACCCAATAAACCACCGACTAAGCAACAATTTTATTATGGACTATTTAAATTATGGGAAACAAGTTCAACAGAAATCTAAACCACAAGGCCCAACTCACAAAAGAAGATTTTAAGTCTGAAAATTTAACTAATACTCCTCCATCACCATCTCCTACTCCTAATAATGAATTGATACAGTTGTTTTCTGTTCCTGTATTGGTTTGTCCTTATACAAATGATTATAGTAGTGAATTGGAATGGATTAAAAAGCAAAAATATAGAGTTAAAGATAGTGCCAGAGAGTCTAGAGGGCTTAATCATCAATCACAAGATACTTTTTTACTTGATAAACCAGAGTTATCAAGGATTCGTGCATTTATTGAGGAGAAGTTGGATGAGTATGTGACTAATATAATGGGAGCTACTAATAAAGTGGTTATTACTCAGTCATGGCTGAATAAGAATGCTAAAAATCAATGGCATCATGAGCATGTACATCCAAATAGTATGGTAAGTGGTGTGTGGTATCCTCTTATCAATGAAAAATCACCACCTATTAAGTTCAAGAGGAGTGATTATTCGGTTACATCATTTGATATTAAAGAATTTAATAACTTCAATAGTGCAACATATATGTTGCCATTGAGAAAAGGTGAATTGATACTATTTCCAAGCAATTTGGAACATATGGTTCCTCCCAACCAATCTGATGAAGAAAGAATTAGTTTATCATTCAATACATGGTCTAAAGGTGATAGGGGTGATATAGAATCATTAACATATCTTCCATTAGATAGATGCGTATAGCCGTATAAGTGTTTTAGATAGAGGTGTTATAATTAGTATTGGATGTCGAAGGACTCACAATTCACAACTCGCTTAATATGGTACAGTTTTGGTACAGTGGGGCCTGAATAAGACACTAAAGTGATATAATTTAAGATGTAAAAAAGGAGTGCCTTTAAGTCTTATTATTGTTATAGACCAATCTTTCCAGCTGTTTGTAAAGGGTATGAACGAAGTGAGTAGTTGGTAGAGCAAGGGATTGAAAATCCCTGTGTCCCTAGTTCAATTCTAGGTGTGGCCACCATATTTAAAACAACAATAGCGACACGCAAAGATTGTTTAGGGATTTTATTGCCCTGATGTCAATTCTAGGTGTGACCACAATAATGATGGGCCAATAAAAAATGCACCATTAGGTTGTTCTTTTTATTTAAGAGCCATACAAGGTCATACTGCTGGCATAAATTCTACAATGCCCCAAATAATTAACAGTGTTAAAAACGCACCTGCTAACATCGCCATAACAACACAAACCTGTGTGATGCCGCATTTTTTTGAGCCAATCTCTTGGCCGTTGTATTTCAGCATATTCGTTTCCCCCTCAAGATAAAAAATATTTTTTTGTTAATACCAATCAAATCTTAACATAATTAAAAGTTATTGATATAACTATCATTGTTGACTAATATTGGTCTTTTATCTTGGTGCTAAACTATATTAGAGTTTATTTATATTATAAACTTGACATATTATAATTTTATTATATAATATGTTTCATGTTGCTACCATCCCCAAAGAATTATTCTCTCCTCAAGAGATAAGGTAGCAACATAACAATTAACCAAGAGACAAACAAAATGAAAATAATGATTAACACAATTGCACTGTTTCTACTATTAACAGCAACAGGTGCGTATGCTGAAGTTTCTAAGCCTTATGGTGTGTTTAATCCATTGGCAATGTTTGGTCTTGTGCCTGAAGCAACTACAAAAAAGTTGGACAGTGCTTTTTACAACTACGGCAATAAAGGCTATGATTTTGTGGTACAAGCTATATCCGTACCATTAGTTACACCAAGGCAAACAGCCAGTTTAGTTAGATAAGTCTTTAGTAGTCTACAGCAGTGTTAATCGCGACCATGCTTGGCTGGTTGGGCAAGTTATGCTGTGTTCTATTTTTCACTGACGTATATAGGTGGTGAATAGTTGGCCAGCATAAAGAGGGTTTAACCCGATAACCCTGAAGTGACTCGAGTGATTTTTTTGGTCTTTGACATTCCGGCAACCGGGTTTTTTTTGATACACAAGGCTTAACGAACTTTTCAAGTTTATAATTCATGTGGATTGACCTGATTGAATTTATATTAATATATTAATATATTATGGTATAATAATAATTAGAAAGCCATATTCTCCCCCCGAGATATATTTATGACTTTCTACTAGGTAGTCGTTTTTTTTATTCTCCTCAAGTTTAGTTAGGCGGCTGCCTCTTTCTCTTTCTCTTTCTCTTTCTCTTTCTCTTTCTCTTTCTCTTTCAAGAATTAAATAAACATAATATCGGTATTATAAACACTGAATAACAATCAAAATTGACCATAAAGTTACCAAGAAAAGGTTTAATGGAGCAACTCTGGAGAAATATAATCCTGTTTAGATGGTTGTAAGGTTTCTTGAATTAGTAAAGTGCCCATACGTACGTATTCGATAATTCCATTGAGGTCTTGGGCATTTTGTTCGTTGTCCAACATGTCGACATCGAGTTGTGATATCTCATTAAGATCTTTCATCATCTCCAACACGTCTTCGTCGTTGGTTGAGATTTTTTGCAACCCTAAACCGAGTAAAAATCCTTGACACCATTTAATAAGCGTATCGGCTTGTTCTCTAAGCTTGCAATCTTCGTCTGCAATTAACAGTTTAAAATTCAATGTAGCATCATTAAGTTGTAACAAAGTATTGTTGTAGATTTGTGCAAGCTGTTCATGGGCCAATTTTTCATTTAGATTATTAAGGTCGATACTGACTAGGATTTCACCAAGCCAATTATCTAGAGTGAGATCGGGTTTGACACAGGCAAACCCACATAAAATTCCATGTGCACTGGAAATTGTATCATCAGTATTAAGAAGATGTAGAACGCTTTTTGCTTCGTCGTAGTCAATGGCATTATTCATTATGATTTTCCGGCCAATATTTCCATTACCGCCATACGTACAGCAATACCGTTGGTGACTTGTTGTAAGATGACAGACTGAATACCGTTCGCGATCGATGAATCTATCTCAACGCCGCGATTAATTGGGCCCGGATGCATAACAATAGCATCGGGCTTGGCAAGTGCTAAACGCTCAGCAGTAAGGCCATAATTATCAAAGTACTCTTGCTCGTTCGGGATATCGGCTTCCAACATGCGTTCTTTTTGTAAGCGAAGCACTATGACCACGTCGCAATCTTTTAAGCCTGCTTGAATGTCACTGAAACACTTAACCGTTGCACAACTTTCAGAGTCGTATTGCAGGCCTTTTGGTGCTACCAAGCGAATGTCTCTTGTTCCCAAGGTTTTTAAAGCTTGAATATTGGAGTGTGCCACTCGTGAGTGCACAATATCACCAACAATGGCAACCGATAAGTTCTTGAAACTTTGCTTATGTTGACGGATGGTGAGCATGTCTAACAATGCTTGTGTTGGATGGGCGTTAATACCGTCACCCGCATTGAGAATAGAAACGCCTTCTAAATTTTCAGCCACGTGGTGTGGCAAGCCGTTTTGTTTATGACGAATCACAAACATGTCGATTTGCATGGCTTTGAGTGTGTGCATGGTATCGAGCAGAGATTCATTTTTCTTAGTAGCTGAGTTAGCTAGATCGACGTTAATAATGTTGGCGCTGGTGCGCATGCCTGCAATTTCAAAGGTGTTTCGTGTACGGGTAGAAGGCTCGAAAAATAAGTTGGCCACACTCATGTCGTCGAGTGCTTTGGATTTTTTAAGGTTACCAGAATCGTCGATTAGCCCGTCAGCAACATCAAGAATACGAGTTAAATGTTTTTTAGAAAGACCCTCAAGACCTAATAAATGGATTAATTTTCCTTTTGGGCTGATTTGGATGTCATTGCTAATCAAATTTTTTTTCATTTAACCATGTTTGCAATATTAACTGTGCTGAGCGTTTATCAACATCACCGCGCTCTGCGTTTGGATGATAATGATTGTATTTTAATTGGTTTTTGGCTTCATTTGAGGATAAATACTCATCAACCATCTCGACCTTGGTGTTGTAGCGCTCTCCAAGCTTTCTAGCGAATGATTTGGCGATAAAAGTCATTTCTTGCTCTTTCCCATCTTGATCAAGTGGCAAGCCGACAATAAATAAATCGACATCATGCGTATTGATGATTGAGTCGAAATCCGCCCAATTGGTTGAGCCATCTTTATGATGAACAACCACTTCAAAGCCATTGGCTTGCGCAATCAAATTATTGGCAATGGCAACGCCAGTACGCTTGGTACCAACATCAAAACCTAGGTAAGTTTTAACATTCATGAGTCTTGTAATTGCTGTAGGAGTTGGTAGCCAACGTAGCCGTCAATTGGTAATTGATTGGCACGTTGATAGTTACGTGTTGCGGCTCGTGTTTTCGGCCCAGAGATACCGTCAGGTTCTCCAGTATCAAAACCCAATTGATTGAGTGTGGTTTGAATAAATTGGATGTTGTCACGACTCAAAGCTGGCTCGGTAATCGGCTTGGCAAATAATGCGCGGGTGCCGGCCAGACGATCAGATAAATGACCAACGGATAAAGCGTAGAGAATTGAGTGATTCCACCTAAGGATTGCATGGAAGTTTCGATAGGCCAGAAAAGCCGGGCCATTATAGCCCATAGGTAGTACTAACGATGCTTTCATGGCTGAGCTTGGCAGGTTTTTCCCAGTGGCGGTGCGCACACCAAGTGCTTGCCATTCATCAACGGTTTTTTTAATTTTTAGACTGGCCAGTTGGTAGCTAAATTCTGATGGAATAGTGACTTCACGCCCCCAGCGTTCCCCTCGATGCCAGCCAATTTTTTGCAAGAAGTTAGCTGCACTGGCAAAAATATCGTCTTTATTATTCCACAAGCCAATCTTGTTATCGCCATCACCATCCACGCCATAAGCAGCGACATTGGTCGGCATAAATTGCACGTTACCCATCGCACCCGCCCAGGAGCCTTTAGCATCTAGCGGGATTATATTCGCATCCATCAATTTGAGTAGGGCTAAGAGTTGTTTGGTAAAAAAGACTGAGCGTCGTTTATCAAAACTTAAGGTGGCAAGAGACCTGACTAGGTTTAAATTACCAGTGTTGTTACCATAGTTGGTTTCTAGGCCCCAGAACGCAACAATAATGTGTGGTGGAACGCCATATTTTTGATAATTATGTTGTAAAACATCTTGGTGGGCTTTGAGTAATTTCCCGCCGTTTTTGAGTCGATATGGACTCACTCTAGAACCTAGATAACGCCAAAAATTTTGGCTAAATTCTGCTTGTGTGCGATCAAGTTCAATGACCTTTGGATTGGGCGTTAATCCTTTAAATACAAGGTCTAGTGTTGCGGTTGATATGCCCTGGTTAATTGCTTGAGTACGAATATCTACTAAGAATGCTTCAAAGTTGTGTGCAGTGGTATCATCGGCATATGCAGATGTCGTTAATAATAAGCAAAAAATAAGTCGCAACATGTCAAAATTATATAATGCTTAGAGCCTTACTAATATTTATCTTTTTACTTTTGAGTGCTTGTGGTGGTGACCAACCAACACGAACAATTACGGGTTCAACAATGGGCACTACCTATATGGTTAAGTCGATTGGGGGTGACATTTCAAAGCAACAGATTGAACTGGTGTTTGATAGGGTTAACCAGATATTCTCAACCTGGGATGTAAATTCAGAATTGTCTTCACTTAACCGAGGGCCTATTAACCAGTGGATCAATGTATCGGCTGATTTGTTTTTTGTCTTAACTCAATCACAAGAGCTTTATCAGCAGACACAAGGTTATTTTGACCCAGGAATTGGAAATTTGATTGATATGTGGGGCTTTGGCGCCGTCAAAGTTGAGCATAAACCGAGTCGAGCGCAAGTGCTTTCAGCGCTTGAGAAGTCCTCTATTCTGTCTGTAACGCTGAAGGACGGCAAGGTTAAAAAAACTAAAGATATTAATATTAATTTGTCAGCAATTGCCAAAGGCTTTGGTGTAGATGAGATTGCCAAATTGCTTCATACTCAAAACTACCTCATAGAAATTGGCGGTGAAGTATTGACCAGTGGTAATAATCATGGCAAAGATTGGACGTTAGGCATTGAGCGTCCAAATGGTGCAGAATCAATTGCCATTGTGTTAAAAAATCAAGCAATCGCCACTTCAGGTAATTATCGTAATTATTTTGTTTGGAAAGGTGAGCGTTATATGCATATTATTGATCCTAAAAGCGGTCTGCCTGCAAAGAATGATTTGGCATCTGTCAGTGTTTTACATGCTCAAACAATGATGGCCGATGCTTATGCCACGGCAATGATGGCCATGGGTAGTCAAAAAGCAATTGCTTTGGCAAAACGATTAGATTTATCGGCGATCTTGATATTAAATCAACAAGCCGACTTTAAAGTGGTAAAAATTAATCTATGAAACCTTTGGCTGAAAACCTAAGACCGCAAGTATTAAGTGATTTTTTTGGTCAGTCGCACCTATTAAGCGATAACCATCCGCTTAAGCAGGCGATTGATCATCAGCAATTACACTCAATAATCTTATGGGGCCCATCAGGCACAGGAAAGACCACTTTGGCACGTATTATTGCCACCCAAGTTGAAGGGCATTTTGTACAAATGAGCGCAGTATTAGACGGGGTAAAAGAACTGCGGGCAGTGGTTGAAAATGCTAAGAAGTTTCAAAATATTGGACAAAAGACCATTTTGTTTGTTGATGAAATACATCGGTTTAATAAAGCACAGCAAGATGGATTTTTACCGCACATCGAATCAGGGTTAATCACACTGATTGGCGCCACTACCGAAAACCCATCGTTCGAGCTGAATCATGCATTACTATCACGTTTGAGTGTATATATGTTTGAACCGTTAAGCGCAAAAGAGTTAGCACAGATTTTGCAGCGTGCCTTGTTGCATGAAAACATAGGATTGATGGATGAAGCAACCCAATTGAGCGTTATCAATGCCAGCAGTGGCGATGCGCGTCGTTTGATCAATATTGTTGAACAAATTTCTTTGGCAAGGTTAGATAGGCTTGATATGGATTCGGTTGGACAATTGTTGCAAGAAAAATTAAGTGTCTTTGACAAAGGTGGCGATATTTTTTATCAGCAACTCTCGGCTTTTCATAAATCAGTTCGTGGTTCTTCACCAGATGGAGCGCTTTACTGGATGGCCAGAATGTTAGTCGGTGGTTGTGACCCTAAAACTATTGCTAGACGGCTATTGGCCATTGCCTCAGAAGACATTGGTAATGCTGACCCAAGAGCGCTGGAAATTACTTTAAACGCCTGGCAAGTATTTGAGCGTGTGGGCGATAAAGAGGGCAATCGTGCGATTGCTCAAGCGGCCGTTTATTGTGCCGTCGCACCTAAATCCAACGCCCTTTATAAAGCTTTTAATCAGGCGATGAGTGAAGCCAGAGCAATGCCAGATTTAGCTGTACCAAAACATTTGTGCAACGCCACAGTTGAAATAGACAGCACAAAGGGATATCGCTATGCGCATGATGAGCCAGATGGAATTGCTAAGGGGCAAACTTATTTTCCAGATGAGTTAGGCGAACAAACTTATTATGCACCAACAGATCGTGGTTTAGAGATTAAAATCAATGAAAAATTGAAACAATTAAGGGGCGTTAATAAATGACTTTTTTACCCACGGTTTTAGCGATTGGTGTTGGTGCAACGATTGGTGCAAGTGTGCGTTATTATTTAACACAATTTATGAATGCAAGTTTTGGTCCAGCGTTTCCTTACGGCACCTTAAGCGCCAATATTGTCGGCTCGTTTTTAGCAGGCATCTTGGTGGTAATTATTTTGGAAAAAGCCGCCCTGCACGAGGCTTATCGATTGTTGTTATTGATTGGACTTACTGGCTCTTTAACCACCATGTCGACTTTATCTTGGGAGTCTGTAGAGATGATTAGCTTAGGGCATTACGGACAAGCCAGCATCAATATTTTATTGAATGTGCTGTTGTCGTTATCAGCAGCAGGCATTGGCGTGGTGCTTACTAGGTATTTATTTGCTGCTCAATAGCATCAAACAAAACACCAGCAATATTTAAATCAAACTGCGTATCGAGTTCACGAATACAGGTGGGGCTAGTGACGTTAATCTCAGTAATGTAATCACCAATCACATCAAGCCCGACAAACATTAATCCTTTGTCTTTTAATGTAGGGCCAATTTGTTCGCATAAATAGTAATCTCTATCGCTTAAAGGCTGACCAATGCCAGTTGCGCCTGCGGCTAAATTCCCCTTAAAACTGCCTTTGGCCGGTAGTCGAGCCAAAGCGTAATCAATAGGCCTTCCATTAATTAAGAGAATGCGCTTATCTCCTTTAACAATATCCACTAAGAATTCTTGAGTCAGGATTTGACGTGTTCCTTGATGGGTTAAGTAGTCAAGCACTTCATCGATGTTGGCATCACCATCAACAAGCTTAAATATATCGGTACCGCCCATGCCATCTAGTGGTTTAACCACAACAGTTTTTTGTGTTTTAATAAATGATTTAATTTGCACAGGGTTTGTACTGACAAGTGTTGACGGCATGCAATGCTCAAAGTGGAGTGCAAATAGTTTTTCATTCGCATCGCGTAGGGACTGCGGCTTATTGACTACCAGTACACCGGCGCGCTCAGCTTGTTCGAGTAAGTAAGTGGTGTAAATATAATCCATGTTAAATGGCGGATCTTTACGCATTAAAATCACATCAAACCCTGTAAGTTCAACGACACGACTGGGTTGTTTTTCAAACCAATTGTCTAAATCATCAACTACAGTGGTTTTAGATGCGCGGGCAAAAACTTTACCATCTTCTACAAATAAATCAGTGGTGTCAAAAGTATAAATTTCCCAGCCACGGCGTTTGGCTTCTAACATCATCGCTAGAGAGGAATCTTTTTTTGGATTGATATTGGAAATATCATCCATTAGTATGGCTATCTTCGTTGAACTCATGCAGACTATTATAAATTAATTGGCGTACAGGTTGATTATAAGACAGGCTATACTTAAAGTCTTTATATATACTTAATATTTTTTACTAGACAGTAGACAGTTGATCGATAAGAGCGTATCATTGCCGGCTTTAGTGCGGGGTGGAGCAGTACGGTAGCTCGTCGGGCTCATAACCCGAAGGTCATAGGTTCAAATCCTGTCCCCGCTACCAAAAGATTACGACCCCCTTTTTAGGGGGTTTTTATTATGTTTTATTTGACGAAAAAGAATGGCAAAAATTTCTGACAAAATTGAAGCGTTAATTGATCCGGTGATTACGGATATGGGCTATGAACTGGTGGGTATTGAGCACACTGCCAGTGGCAAGCACAGCATTTTAAGAGTTTATATTGATTCTGAAAATGGCATTGGCCTTGATGATTGTGAGGCAGTATCTCGCCAAGTGAGTGCGATATTTGATGTGGAAGATCCAATTGCGACACAGTACAATTTAGAAGTTTCATCGCCAGGTGTTGAACGTCCATTGTTTCATATTGGGCATTATCAGCGTTTTTTAGGCTATGATATTAAATTAAGATTGGTTAGGCCAATCAATGGACAAAGAAAATTTAACGGCGTGATTGGTAGTGTTAGTGAGCTCGACAATAGTGTTGAGCTAGTAACAGAGTTAGGTTCAGTAACGCTAGACATTGAACTGATAGAGAAAGCAAATTTAGTTGCTCATTTTTAGGAGAAAGGCGTGGAAGGTAAAGAATTATTTTTAATGGTTGAGGCAATTTCTAATGAAAAAAACATCTCGCAAGAGGATGTGCTTGAGTCTTTAGAAGAGGCGTTAGCAGTTGCAACCAAGAAGCGCAACAATATTGATGCTCATGTTGATATCGACAGAAAAACTGGTGAGTTTAATACCTTTAGGCAGTGGATGGTTATCGACGATGGCGAAAACTTTGTGGATGACGATGGCACAGAATTTGATAGCGAATTACATATTCATGCCAAGGATGCAAATGGCGTAGCCGTAGATGATTTTGTTCGTGAGCCAATGGAGACCGAAGAGTTTGGTCGTATCGCAGCGCAAATTGTAAAGCAAGTGATTATTCAAAAAGTTCGCGAAGCTGAAAGAGAAGTGATCGTTGAAGACTATACCAAGCGTGTGGGTGAAGTGATTATGGTAACGGTTAAGCGTGTTGATAGAGGTAACGTCTATGTTGATATGGGCGGTGTTGACGGCATGATTTCTAAGTTTGATTTAATTCCTAATGAGTCAGTACGTAAAAATGATCGCTTAAGGGCCTATATTAAAGAAGTAAAATCATCTCCACGCGGCGCACAAATTTTCTTAAGTCGTACCGCACCAGATATGATGATCGAACTATTTTCAATGGAAGTACCTGAGATTTCTGAAGGTGTGATTGAGATTATGGGCGCTAGTCGCGATCCTGGTTTACGCGCTAAAGTAGCGGTCAAGTCCAAGGACAAGCGTCTAGATCCAATCGGTTCTTGTATTGGTATGCGTGGTGCGCGCGTACAGGCTGTTTCAAACGAGTTGAATGGTGAGCGCGTTGATGTGATTTTGTGGGATGAAGATCCTGCACAATTTGTGATTAATGCAATGGCGCCTGCCGAAGTGAGCTCAATCGTGGTGGACGAGGAAAAAAATTCAATGGACATTGCTGTGGAAGAAGATCAGCTTGCATTGGCAATTGGCCGTGGTGGACAAAATATTAAATTGGCTGCTCGTTTAACAGGCTGGAAGCTTAATGTAATGTCAGTGAGCGAGTCAGAGGATAAACAAGCCGAAGAAAATCAAAAAATTAGTGCTAAATTAGCCGAGCAATTGGGTGTTGATTCTGAAGTAGCTGACGTATTAATCGATGAAGGTTTTGTCAGTGTTGATGACGTAGCAGATGCTGATGTAGCGAGTTTATCAGGCATCGAAGAGTTTGATACCTCAATAGTTGAAGAACTACAAGAGCGAGCTTCAGATGCACAGTTAGTGCAGGCATTGGGTGATGCAGAATCTTCTGAAGTGTTGATGAGCGTTAAAGGTGTTGACGAAAATTTAGCACAAGCATTAATTGAATCTGATATTGTCACTGTAGATGACCTGGCAGAATTGTCTATTGATGAATTATTAGATATTCATGATATGGGCACTGAGGCAGCATCGGCTGTTATCATGACCGCAAGAGAAAATGAAGGATGGTTTGATTAATTAAGTAATTATAAAAAACACTTAATTAAAAATAAACAAAAACAAATAGGCAAGCATTATGGCACATACAGTTCAAACGTTATCTAAACTACTGAAAAAGACTCCAGATGAAGTTATTTCAATTCTGGTGAATGCCGGTATTGATGGAAAGACGGCAGACTCTATAATTTCAGCAGAAGAGCGAAAAATTTTGATGGGCAGTTTGTCTAAACGTTCAAGTAATAAATCCAGCATGTCAGTTTCGAGAAAACCTGGTAGCAAGTCAAGTAGTAGTTCTTCGGGTGGCATCAAGGTTCAAGTTAAGAAAAAACGAGTAAAAAAAGCAGTCGCCCAAACCAGCGAACCTGAGAACAACGAAGCAGCCCTTAGAGCGCAAGCCGCGTTAGAAGCGGGCCGTGCTGTGGACGAAAAACAATCAGCGCAAGATGCTAAGCGTCATGAAATGACACGTTTGAAAAAAGAACAAGATGAGGCGCTTAAAGTACAGGAGTCGGCAACTAAACAGCAGGAAGATGAGCAAGCAACTAAAAAAGCAGCACCTGCTGAAGACAAAAAACCAAAGCGTTTGCGTAGTACGCCGGGTGGTGGTAATAAACGCCAACAACTGCATGTTGCGCATAAGTCGAAGCGCAAGCTGAAGAAAAAAGACAGAACGCGTTTAAGTCTAAAGACTCAAGAAGAGCAAGCACAACACGGTTTCCAAAAGCCGGTTGAAAAAATTGTTCACGAAGTGGCTATACCAGAAAATATTAAGGTGATAGACCTTGCACAAAAAATGACAGTCAAGGTTGGTGAAGTACTTAAAGTACTCATGGGCATGGGTGTGATGGTGACATTGAACGATGTAATCGATCAAGATACCGCATTATTAGTGGTTGAAGAGATGGGTCACGAAGGTGTCGCAAGCAAGCAAGAAACCATTGAAGATACATTGATTGAAAAGTCAAAGCCTACGGGTGACGAAAGCCCTAGATCCCCAGTGGTAACTATTATGGGGCATGTTGACCACGGCAAGACATCATTATTAGATTATATTCGTAAGGCTAAAGTCGCTGATGGAGAGGCGGGTGGTATTACGCAGCACATTGGTGCTTATCAGGTTGAGACAGAAGGCGGTGCAATTACTTTTATTGACACACCGGGACACGCGGCATTTTCTAAAATGCGTTCCCGTGGTGCCAGCACAACCGATATTGTTATTTTGGTTGTGGCTGCTGATGATGGTGTGATGCCACAAACTGTTGAGTCAATTAAGCATGCACAAACGGCAGATGTGCCGATAATTGTTGCTATTAATAAGATTGACAAAGAGGGTGCTGACATTGACAAAATTAAGCAAGTACTTTCAACGCATGATGTCATCTCTGAAGATTGGGGTGGTGAGGTAATGATGGTGCCAGTATCTGCACACACAGGTGAAGGTGTTGATGCCTTATTGGCGGCCATTACATTAACCGCCGAAGTGTTAGAATTTTCAGCAGTAGCAGAAAGTCCAGCACACGGCACGGTATTAGAAGCACGTCTTGAAAAGGGACGTGGCAAGGTCACCAGCATTTTAGTGCAATCAGGCACTTTGAAGAAAGGCGATATTATGATTGCTGGTTTAGAATACGGCAAGGTTAAACAAATTGTTAACGATCAAGGCAAGGTATTAAAAGAAGCTGGCCCATCGACACCAGTAGAGGTGTTAGGTCTTTCAGGCGTACCAGATGCAGGCGATGAAGTTTTGGTGGTAGAGAGCGAGCGTAAAGCACGTGAAGTGGCTAACTTTAGAAAAACACGTGATCGTGAAGCCGAATTACAAAAACAACAAGCATCAAAGATGGAGAACTTCTTACAAAAAATGGAAGAAGGCGATGTTTCTACGGTTAACGTATTGTTAAAGTCCGATGTACGAGGGTCAGCGCAGGCATTGGTTGAAGCTTTAGAGGAGTTATCCACCGATGAGGTGCGTGTTAAAGTTGTCTCAAGTGGCGTGGGTGGTATTAATAATACTGACATTAATTTAGCAGCGACCTCTGATGCATTGGTACTTGGATTTAATGTACGTGCTGATGCGGTTGCACGCAAGACAGCCGATAACGAGGGTGTGCGCATTGAATACTATTCAATCATCTACAACTTGATTGACGATGTGAAAGCTATCATGAGCGGTTTACTCGGCCCTGAGCTGAGTGAGAACATTATCGGTATCGCTAATGTAAAGGATATATTTAGATCACAGAAGCTGGGTGATATTGCTGGTTGTATGGTTGAAGAAGGCGTGGTTAGAAAAGACAGTCCAATCAGAGTATTACGTGATAGCGTGGTTATTTATGAAGGCGAGTTAGAGTCTCTAAGACGTTTCAAGGATGACGTTAAAGAAGTTAAGTCTGGTACTGAATGTGGCATTGGTGTTGCAGGTTATAACGACGTTCAACCGGGCGATCAGATCGAGGTGTTTGAGCGCATTGAAACCGAACGTACACTTTAAGGACAAATGCAAGAACAGCCCTCCTATAGAGTTGAAAGAATTAACGAGCTGATTCGTCGAGAATTGGTGTTGTTGTTAAAGAAAGAAACTAAAGACCCCAGGTTGCAAGTTGTTAATATAACCGATGTATTGGCCACCCGAGATTTGAGTAGCGCCAAGGTGTTTTATACAGTGACAGAATCCGAACAAGCGGCTGTTGAGATTTTATTAAATAAAGCCGGTGGTTTTTTTCGTTCTCGCCTATCGGAAACGCTAGATTTGCGTCATACACCAGCACTGAGATTCATCTTTGATCCCGCACCAAATGCCGGTGCCAGAATTGAAGATTTATTGTCTAAACTATAAATACCAGCCATGTCACGGCGTAACCCTAAAGGCAGAGAGATTAATGGCATTGTCTTGCTTGATAAGGACACTGGCCTAAGCTCAAATGCCGCTCTACAAAAAGTAAAACGATTATTTTTCGCTAAGAAGGCAGGCCATACTGGCGCGCTAGATCCGTTGGCCAGTGGCATCTTGCCAATTTGTTTAGGTCAAGCGACTAAGGTAGCAGGTTTTTTGCTAGATGACGATAAGCGTTATTTTGTGCGGGGCAAACTTGGTGAGATTAGCGATACACTCGATTGCGAAGGTGAAATCACAAAAACACAGACATTTGAGCATTTGAGTGAGGTTGAGATTATTGAAGCAGCCATGAGTTTTAAGGGCGATATTTTGCAAGTGCCACCCATGTATTCGGCGCTAAAAAAAAATGGAAAACCTTTGTATAAACTCGCCAGACAAGGCATTGAGATTGAACGCCCAGCACGCCCTGTTAGCATTCATGAAATTAATTTTATAAGCTATGAAAATGGTTTTTTAACACTGGATGTGTCATGCTCAAAAGGCACTTATATTCGTTCATTAATACACGATATTGGCGAAAAGCTTGGTTGTGGTGCACATGTAGTTGAGCTTCGACGTACTGGATTCGCACATATTGATATCTCACAAACCATTAAATTTTCAGATCTAGAGCCTTTGGCAACGGGTGACTATCAAATACTAGATAAGCAAGTTTTCCCCAGTGAACAAATGTTACCTAATATTCAAGATGTCACCCTTGATGAGACGCAAACCATTGATATTAGACATGGTCGAGCCATACAACATGATAAGCAAGGCTTGACATATAAGGTAAAGCTGTTTGATTCGAACCAGGTTTTTTTAGGCATTGGTGAATTATTGGAAGATGGCACCATTCAGCCCAAACGTTTATTTGTTTAATCTATAATCTAGCGCATGAACATTGGGAAGAATAAAAAAAATGCTTTAGTTGGTTATGGCTTTGATGAAAACTTAATGCGTAGCGTTAAGGGTGACAGCAGTTTTCGTGACAGCGTTTACAACCGTGAGCGTACATTAAATTTAGTAGATGAAAATATTGATGAATTGTTAGAAGTTATCTTATTTTTATTATTGTCTACGGGTATTTATCGAGTTGTGATTGGGCTGAATAATGGTGAGATTAAAACCTCATCAGTATTTGATCCATTTAATGTAGAGGTACACTTGGCTGAAGATTTGCTAGTGCCTGATTATGTTTTTAATCATTTTGGTATGATTGCTCTAGATGAAAAAGAAGCATTGATTAAGCGTTATTATCAAATGCTTGAGCATGATCATGCATTCGAGTATTTGTCTGAAGAGTGGCAAGATTCATTTCATGAACGTAACAAAGTGATGAAGCAGTTAACTGATGAAGGTGAACTTAGATACATCGTTGAACATATTCCTGCTTTGCGTAATTTAGAGGGTTATTATTTACGTTCAGCAGTGATTAATTTATTTAACTCAACGATTTCGATGTCGTTCAACTGTGACGGCACACAAATTATGTCGCACAAGAAATTTAGAGAATTTATTGAAGAATACGTATGAAGATTTTAGTAATAGGAAGCGGCGGACGAGAGCACGCCTTGGCATGGCAATGTGCCAAATTTGATAATGTCGAAGTGGTGTTTGTTGCACCGGGTAATGCTGGCACTGAATTAGAAGATAAACTTACCAATATTGATGTGGATGCACAGAATATTGATGAGCTCATTGTTTTTGCCAAAGACAATCAGATTGATTTAACCATTGTTGGTCCAGAAATGCCCCTGGTAATTGGTGTAGTCGATAGTTTTCAAGCGCAAGGATTGGCAATTTTTGGCCCGACTCGGGCCGCCGCACAACTTGAGGGCTCGAAAGCCTTCTGTAAAGATTTTCTTGACCGTAATCATATCCCTACCGCTTATTATGGCGTGTTTACTGAGGTTGATCTAGCAGTTAAATACGTGCAAGATAAAGGCACGCCAATTGTAATCAAAGCCGATGGCTTGGCTGCAGGAAAAGGTGTAATTATTGCCAATACTCAGCAAGAAGCAGAAGCTGCGATTAACGATATGCTTGAGGGTAATCGTTTTGGTGAGGCTGGCTCCCGTGTATTGGTCGAAGAATTTCTAGTTGGTGAAGAAGCCAGTTTCATTGTGATGGTTGACGGCAAAAATATCTTACCAATGGCCACTTCGCAAGATCATAAGGCACGTGATAATGGCGATGAAGGGCCAAATACGGGTGGTATGGGTGCATATTCTCCAGCACCCATTGTTACTGATGAAATTTTTCAAGATGTGATGGATACCGTGATTCGACCAACGGTTGATGGCATGGCGAATGAGGGCAATCCTTACACAGGTTTTCTTTACGCAGGGCTGATGATTGATAAGAATGGTAAATCTAAAGTGCTTGAGTACAATTGTCGATTTGGCGATCCTGAGACACAGCCGATTATGATGCGTTTGCAATCCAACTTGGCAGATTTATGTTTGCTCTCTATTAAAGGCAAGCTTGATGAAGCAAGCATTGAATGGGATGAACGCGCTGCATTGGGTGTCGTGTTAGCAGCGAACGGTTACCCAGATGCCTATCCATCAGGTGAAGCGATAGGTTTGCCGGCAGATAGCGACGATACCAAAGTTTTTCATGCAGGCACAAAAATGAACGATGGCACTGTTGTGAGTAGTGGTGGGCGTGTACTTTGTGCAACAGCATTGGGTGCCGATACTCAAGAAGCAAAAAACAATGCTTATGCACTACTTAAAAAAATTGATTGGTCAGACGCATATTATCGTACCGATATCGGATTTAAGGCGTTATAGAGTTGATTATTGTTGGCGTTGATGAAGCGGGCCGTGGTCCATTAGTAGGCTCGGTGGTTGCTGGTGCAGTCATACTGCCAGCTGAATTTAGTCTGCCTGAACTAACAGATTCCAAAAAACTCAGTGAAAAAAAACGAGAAACCTTGTATCAACTGATTACTGATCAGTGCCAGTGGGCGGTGGGTGAGTCTGATGCAATTGAGATTGATGAGATTAATATTTTGCAAGCAACCATGCTTGCGATGCAACGTGCGGTTGAAAGATTAAACACAAAGTATGATCAAGTTTTGGTAGATGGTAATCGTTGTCCAAATGTTGAGAATTGCACAGCAATTGTGAAAGGTGATCTCACTGAGCCAGTAATATCAGCCGCATCGATTATTGCTAAGGTCACTCGGGACAGGCAAATGATTGAGTTGGATAAGCTATATCCAGAATATGGTTTTGCCAAACACAAAGGTTATGGAACAAAAGCACACTTTGAGGCGTTGGCAGAGTTCGGCGCAATCAAAGGCCAGCATCGTTATTCTTTCGCACCCATTAAACGAGTGCAAGCCTCTAATTAGAAGCTTGTCCCAATGGTGCCAGTTAGCTGGTTAATTTTTTCTTGAATTCTGGCTTTTTCTGCTTCTAAACTGGCCTTTTCCGCCTCTAATTTAGCCCTCTTGACAGACGCTTCGGCCCGAAGCTTGTCTCGTTTAATTTCAGCTGCTGGCCTGGTTTTTAAATAATCAAACAATCTTACGATTTGTTTAATGCCTTTAGCGTCAGATGCTATTTTTACCGACCTATCTGCTTCGCGTTTAGTCACAGAGCCCATTAGATAGACAGTCTGCGCCTCTGTGATTAATTTGATGTGTGTTGGATGAAAAACTTCTTGATTCTGTAACATTGCCTCAACCTGTAAAGTGATGCCTACATCTTGTGCTCTTTTTAACAAACTACTGGTCGGCCCAATACTTACTTCGTTGAATATTTGTTTAATTTTCGGAGATTGGCGTTTTGCTTGTTGACCCACATAAGCATGCAATTTCTTGCTTGGCACTTCACCGGTTATTAATACACTCTTGTTATAAATTAAGAAGTTAAGGTGTGCACTATCTAGCTTGGCGTCTTCAGATGCCCAGGTGGCCAATTGTAGATAAATGGTCTTATCGTCCAATATGGTGCCTACACTACGACGATCATTATTAACAGAAATAATAGAGCCAACACTAGATATATTTTGCATGGCAGGAAAGCATCCGCTTAATAATATAGAGCCAGCAATGAGAAATGTAAATAAGGCTAATTTTTTCATATAATCTCCTAAAGCGTAAAAGCGTCTTTAATCCAACTAATTTGAGGATATTTTAAATCAGATTCCACACCAACAACATCAAACCGACAGACAAAGTCTTGATATTTAATGTGTTTTTGTAAGTAATGCTGTGCGGTGCGAATGAGTTTGACTTGTTTGTTGTAGTCAACCGTATCGGTGGCAGAACCAAAACGTGTATTTTGTCGATAACGAACTTCAACAAAAACTAACGTTTGTTCAAATTTATCAAGCATAATAATGTCTATTTCACCAGTTTTAGCTAGATAGTTTTTTTCAATGGGTTCGAGACCGTGTTTGCAGAGATATTTAAGTGCAATGGTTTCAGCCTGATCACCAACTTGTCGTTTAAAGCTAAACATAAATTATGTCGTTATATATTGTTGCTACACCGATTGGAAATTTAGATGATATCACCTTTAGGGCGATTGAAACGCTAAAAACTGTCGATATTATTCTGGCAGAAGATACGCGCCACAGCAAAAAACTGTTGAACCATTACGATATTAGTACACCGATGCGTGCATTTCATGAACACAATGAAACTCAGAAATCCACTGAAGTGATTAATGACTTATTAGCGGGCAAGAGCATGGCATTAATTAGCGATGCGGGCACACCATTGATTAGTGACCCAGGTTATGTGTTGGTGAGTGAAGCCAAAAGAGCAGGCGTTAAAGTGGTGCCGATTCCTGGCCCCAGTGCAATCATTAGCGCACTGTCAGCCTCAGGCATTGCCAGTGACAGCTTTAGTTTTTTTGGATTTTTACCTTCTAAACAAACCGCAAGACTAAAAATGATTCAGATTAGTGCACACCTAGATGAAACTGCTATTTTTTACGAATCGCCCAAACGTATTTTGGCCAGCTTACTAGACTTACAATCTGTATTAGGCGATGAGCGTGTGGTGTGTTTAGCCAAAGAGCTTACCAAATCTTTTGAAACCATCAAGACTGACATCTTGCCCAATTTAATTGAATATTTACAAGCCGACGATGCCCACCAAAAAGGCGAATTTGTGATTCTTATTTCTGGTATTGGTAAAGACAATAAAGTGGTCGGTGAGGCGCAACTAGATAAAATATTGCCAATTTTACTGATGGAGATGGGTGCCTCAAAAGCCGCCAAATTGGCAGCTAAAATCACGGGTATTGATAAAAAACACTGCTACCAAAGAGTAATCGAGCTATGAGTTATTACAAACACCATATATTTTTTTGTAACAACGTGAGAGGAGATGGTAAAGCCTGCTGTTCAAAACTGGGCGCTAAGCAAATGTATCGTCATGCAAAAGACAAATGTCGTGATGAGGGTAAATTAGGCGAAGGCAAAATTGGCGTCAGCGAATCACGTTGTTTGGGCCGGTGTGAGCACGGGCCAGTGGCAGTGGTATATCCCGATAATATTTGGTATCAATATATTGATGAAGATGATATTGATGAAATTATCATCGAGCATTTGATTGGTGGCAAGGCAGTTAAGCGCTTACAAATCAAGTAGTTTTTGAGCTAAATCTTGTGTTTTTTGCTCTAAAGACAAAATATCTGAATTATTTTCAATCACATCTATGGGTAATTTTTCGCCCAATTCTAGGCGCTGTTCTCGGCTAGCTTGAGCTGAAATCATTGTTTTGGCTAATTCTTCATCAATATTTTCACGTGTTATCAGTCTTTTGAGTTGATTTTCTTCGCCACAATCCACCACAATCGCACGATCAAATAAATGTGATAGGTTTTGTTCTGCCAGCAAGGGCACTTCGACCACCACCAGGTGTGTATTGAGTTTTTGGATCTCTATTTGCATTTTTTCCAATATTTTTGGATGCAAAATTGCTTCAATCTTTTGTTGGTTATCTTTCCCCTTAAATAATTGTTGACGTAGCGCTTTTCGATTCAAGGTTTGATCAGCGTTTAAAACACCTTGACCAAAGTGTGCCACCAGCTCAGTCAAGCCTTGCGTGTTGGGTTCGACTATCTTACGTGCAATTCTATCAAGCTCAATAATAGGCACACCATTTCTTTTGAAAACCTGGCTCACGCTTGATTTTCCACAAGCAATGCCGCCGGTGAGTGCTATTTTAAGGGTTGTCATAGTGACTGATTTTAGCAACTGTCGGCAACCAGTATCAACAATATTATGGTTTAGCTATTGACATTTTGCTTAAATATTTCGATAATACACGCTCTTTTGGTTATGTAGCTCAGCTGGTTAGAGCACAGCATTCATAATGCTGGGGTCGGTGGTTCAAGTCCACCTATAACCACCATCCATTCAAATACCCCTTTTCAGGGGTATTTTTTTTTGCCCAATTTATTTATCACACTTTCTAAAATGGACTACAATATTATCATGTCCAATCTTTATAAAAGGGTACCGTCCCTATTCATTGATGGGAAATTACTTACAAAATTAAAAATAACGTTTAATAAAAGGAGAAATAAGATGTTCGAGAAACCAATTAATACAAACTTAAAAGAAAACGAGTACGGATGTAGAGTTCACTCAAACAACCTACCACCAATGGATGTTCCAGATATTGGTGCGAGTAAGGAAGATTTAGCTAAGAAGAACGCTGCTTATGCACCAACAGATGACGTATCTGTACGACTTACTCAGAATTACAAGAATGCAAGGGCTAAGTTGATTGAAGATGGCAAGAACAGATGGAGGAAAGAATAATGAGCAAGTAAGATTATCGCCCACAGAAGGGGTTGTTGTATCTAATGATGCTGACTTTAAGCTTATGTTAAAAAATAAGGAGAAGTATATGGATGACCAAGCAAAATTATTACTAAGATTAACCGTTGGATTTACTATGCTATTACACGGCATAGCTAAGTTTGACGGTATTGAGTTTATTACTGGAACCTTGGTTGGAATTGGATTACCAGGGATTATCGCAAATGGTGTATATATTGGTGAAGTACTCGCACCATTAATGGTAATTGTTGGATTATACGCTCGAGTTGGCGGATGGATAATGGCTGTTAATATGTTATTTGCAATAGGTTTGATGCATTCTGAACAAATATTTACATTAACCGAAGGGGGTGCTTGGGCTATCGAAGTGCAAATTTTGTATCTATCGGCAGCTGTGGTTATTGCTTTATTAGGCAGCGGGAAGTTTGCACTAAAAGCTGACTGATCTACAGAAAGACAAGCACTTTAGAGTGATTGTTGATGGTGTTAGTTTAGAGTAAGAACTCCTTGATAATAAGTTGGCTTATGGGTACAGTGGTGGCAAGAAATTAATTTGGTGTAAATAGCTTATAAAAGGGGGCCACCCCCTTTTAAGTGCTTTTAAGTAATAGTGGTAATTCATTTTTTATTAGAGGAGTAAGCAATGAAAAAATCAATCTTAATAATAGGTGTTATTGGTGCGTTTATTGCTTTATTGGTTATGCTTCTGCCAAAATCAAAGCCTGCAGACGTGGTCGCTATGTGGCATACCGGTTTGTATAATGCAAATTATGATTTAGTTGAGAAACATACTTCTGCAACAGCGGTTGACTATATTAAAAACAAAGGCGGTCTAACAAGGATCGTTAAAAACTACCAAGATAGCGCTGACAAAGAAGGGCGTGGGTTGATTGAAATCATCAGTCATTCTAACAATGCTGATAAAGCGGTTGTAAATTACAAATCGTACTATCGTAAAACAGGTGCCACTATATTTTTTCAAGACACGCTTTTTCTAGAAGATGAGTTATGGAAAGTAGCACCACAATTATTAATCACAGCTAAGTAGCATAATCTAAGGAGATTTAAATGAAAGCCTAAGGAGAAATAGACTCTACCAATCTTAAAATACAGTTATTATAGTCTGTGGACACTGATAGCCCTCAACCCTACACTATTGAAATTAAGCGCCTTGATTGAAGCGTAATTTTTGCGTATAATTTGTCAGCTTTTGTTCGAGGAAAATATTATGCCATCACGCAGAGATCTTGCAAATGCGATTCGTGCTTTAAGCATGGACGCAGTCCAAAAAGCAAATTCAGGCCACCCGGGCGCACCAATGGGTATGGCGGATATTGCTGAAGTGCTTTGGAATGACCACATGAAGTACAACCCAACTAGTTCTAAGTGGGCTGATCGTGATCGTTTTGTATTGTCAAATGGCCACGGCTCAATGCTTATGTACTCGTTACTACATTTAACGGGCTTTGAATTAAGTATGGATGATATTAAAGGTTTCCGTCAATTACATTCAAAGACTGCAGGACACCCTGAGTATGGCTATGCAGAAGGTATTGAAACTACAACTGGCCCACTAGGCCAAGGCATCACTAATGCTGTTGGTATGGCGATTGCTGAGCGCACATTAGGCGCACAATTCAACAAGCCAGGTCATGATATTGTTGATCACAACACGTATGTATTTATGGGTGATGGTTGTTTAATGGAAGGCTTATCACATGAATCATGTGCAATGGCTGGTACATTAGGTTTGGGTAAATTAATCGCATTTTGGGATGACAACGATATTTCTATCGATGGCCACATTGGTGATTGGATGGAGCGTGGCGTTCCAGGGCGTTTTAACTCATACGATTGGCACGTAGTTGCAGTTGATGGTCACGATGCAGATGCAATCAGCAAGGCGATCACAGAAGCTAAGGCTGTTACTGATAAGCCAAGTTTAATTTGTTGTAAGACAGTTATTGGCTTTGGTGCACCGACATTGTCAGGTACGCACGACTGTCACGGCGCCCCATTGGGTGATGAAGAAATTGCAGGTACGCGCGCAGCATTAGGCTGGGACGCAGCACCATTTGAGATTCCTGCAGATATTTATGCTGGTTGGGATCATAAAGAACAAGGCGCGACTGATGAAGCAGCTTGGAATGATACATTTGCAGCCTATAAGGCTGAATTCCCGGCAGATGCTGCAGAATTTGAGCGTCGTATGTCAGGCACATTGCCAGCTAACTTTGAAGTTGAAATGGATAAGTTTATTGCTAAGACCCAAGACGAAATGCCAAACATTGCATCACGTCAAGCGTCTCAACGTGCGATTGAAGCGATGGGCCCATTATTACCAGAGATGTTTGGTGGTTCTGCTGACTTAACTGGCTCTAATCTAACTAACTGGTCAGGCACGGTTAAGGTTAATGCTGATAATGCTAACGGTAACTATATCTCTTGGGGTGTACGTGAGTTTGGTATGGCACATATGATGAACGGCATGGTTCTTCACGGTGGTTTTAAAGTTTATGGTGCAACGTTCTTCATGTTTATGGAGTTTATGCGTAATGCATTACGTATGTCATCACTGATGAAGATTGGCACAATTTATGTTTATACACACGACTCTATTGGCTTGGGTGAAGATGGTCCAACACACCAACCAGTTGAACAAATGTCAACCATGCGCATGATTCCTGGCTTCCATTCTTGGAGAGGCTGTGATGCAGTTGAATCAGCAGTATCCTGGAAAATGGCAATGTTGAGAGGTAATGCGCCAACAGGTTTGGTGTTCTCACGTCAAGCACTAACACCTCAGCCACGTACGGCTGAGCAAGTGGCTAACATTGAAAAAGGTGGTTATGTACTTAAGGACTGTGATGGCGATGCAGATATTATTTTCATCTCAACGGGTTCTGAAGTTGGTTTAGCGGTTGAAGCTGCTGAGGCGATGGACGCTAATGTACGTGTGGTTTCAATGCCTTGTACGAATGCTTATGACGAGCAAGATCAAGCATACAAAGATTCAGTTTTAACACCAGGCGTTAAACGTATTGCCATTGAAGCAGGCGTTGGCGATGGCTGGTATAAATACATTGGTATCGATGGTGGTTTGGTTTGTATGACAACTTTTGGTGAGTCTGCACCAGCAGTTGACTTATTTAAAGAATTTGGCTTTACTGTTGACAATGTAGTTGCAACAGCGAAAAAAGTATTAGGCTAAATAAAATTCAGCCAAGAATAGGTCGTCATAACCTAGCTTGGCTTTTTAAGAATTTATGTCAATTGACATAAACAATAAAAGGAGTAGAAAGATGACAATTAAAGTAGGTATTAACGGTTTTGGTCGCATTGGTCGCATGGCATTTCGTGCAATCGCAAAAGATTTTCCAGAATTAGAAGTGGTCGGTATTAACGACTTATTAGACAACGATTACTTAGCATATATGCTTAAGTATGACACAGCACACGGTCGTTTTGACGGTGAAGTTGCAGTAGAAGGTGACAACTTTGTTATCGATGGTAAGAAAATCCGTCTTTCGGCTGAGCGCAACCCTGCTGATTTAGCATGGGGCGATATCGATGTAGACGTAGCAATCGATTGTACTGGTTTCTTCTTAACTGAAGAGTCTTGCCAAGCACATATTGATGCCGGCGCTAAGAAAGTTGTTCAATCAGCACCCTCTAAAGACGGTACACCAATGTTTGTATACGGTGTTAACCATACTGAGTACGCTGGCCAAGCAATTGTTTCAGCCGCTTCATGTACAACTAACTGTTTAGCGCCAATTGCTAAAGTCATCAATGACAACTGGGGCCTTAAGCGCGGTTTAATGACAACAGTTCACGCAGCAACAGCAACACAAAAAACGGTTGATGGTCCTTCAATGAAAGATTGGAGAGGTGGTCGTGCAGTATTTGAGAACATTATCCCTTCATCAACAGGCGCTGCTAAGGCAGTAGGCGTGGTTTTACCTGAGCTTAACGGCAAATTAACAGGCATGGCTTTCCGTATTCCTTCAGTTGACGTTTCAGTGGTTGACCTAACTTGTGAGTTAGACAAGCCTGCAACTTATGAAGAAATTTGTACAGCAATTAAAGAAGCTTCAGAGGGTTCAATGAAAGGCACATTAGCATACACAGAAGACATGGTGGTTTCATCTGACTTCCGCGGTATCAGTGCATCTTCAATCTTCGATGCCAATGCCGGTATTGCACTTGATGACACGTTTGTAAAAGTTGTTTCATGGTACGATAACGAGTATGGTTACACTTGTAACATGCTTCGTTTAGTTGAGCATATTGCTTAATTAATAAAAAATTACGGCTCGTAATAAGGGGCGTGTTTTTATGTCAAATTTATATATTCGAAATTCACAACTGAGTGTTGATGAAGTTATTAAAAGATTAAAAGAAGCCGTTCCAAACAATCAGTTTGGAATTTTGCATTCTTATGATATTAAACAAACACTGGCTGATAAAGGCCAAACACTGGCAGAAGAATGTCATGTGTTTGAAGTTTGCAACCCAAAGGTTGCAAAAGATATCCTTGAGAAGGATATGAATTTGGCAACAGTGTTACCATGCCGAATTTCGGTATTTACAGAGGATGGCGCTACCATGGTTGGATTGGCGCTACCCTCTAAACATATTACTCAGCTGTCAGATGCCGATGACTTGTCATCACTGATCGAGACAGTTGAACAAAGTCTGATTAAAATTATTAACCAGTCTATTGTATAAATAAGTAGGAGAATTATTATGTCAGTTATTAATTTATCAGATTTAGATTTAAGCTCAAAAAGAGTACTTATCCGCCAGGATCTTAACGTGCCAATTAAAGATGGCGTGGTCACTAGTGACAAGCGAATTAAAGCTTCATTACCAACGATTGAAATGGCGATGAAACAAGGCGCTAAAGTTATGTTAATGTCACATTGTGGTCGCCCTGTTGAAGGTGAAGCAAACGATGAATTCACATTACAACCTGTTGCTGATCGTTTAACAGAGTTATTGGGTGTTACTATACGCTTAGAAACCAATTGGTTAGACGGCGTTGACATGAAGGATGGCGAAGTCGTGCTTTGTGAGAACGTTCGTTTTAATAAAGGTGAAATGTCAAATGACGATGAGCTTTCTAAGCGGATGGCAGCGATGTGTGATATTTTTGCCATGGATGCCTTTGGTACAGCGCATCGTGCACAAGCGTCAACCCATGGTGTGGCTAAATATGCACCAATTGCTTGTTCTGGTCCATTATTATCAGGTGAATTAGAGGCACTGGGTAAGGCGCTAGACAACCCTAAACGTCCGATGGTTGCAATCGTTGGTGGTTCTAAAGTATCAACCAAACTAACCGTTTTAGAATCTTTGTCTAAGATTGTTGACCAGCTGGTTGTTGGTGGTGGTATTGCCAATACATTCATTGCAGCTCAAGGCCATAACATAGGTAAATCACTTTGCGAAGACGATCTAATTCCTACAGCAAAAAAGTTAATGGAAGATTGTGAAATCCCAGTACCAACAGATGTGGTTTGTGGAAAAGAATTCTCAGAGTCAACGCCAGCAGAAACTAAGGCATCTGATGCAGTAGTAGACGATGATATGATTTTTGATATTGGCCCAAATTCAGCGACTGAATTAGCAGAGATTATGAAAAATGCAGGTACAATTGTTTGGAACGGTCCAGTTGGCGTATTTGAATTTGATCAGTTTGAAGGCGGCACTAAAACACTGGCCATGGCTATTGCAAATTCTGATGCATTTTCAATTGCAGGTGGCGGTGATACATTGGCAGCAGTGGATAAATACAATATTGAAGACAAGATTAGTTACATTTCAACTGGCGGCGGTGCATTCTTAGAGTTTTTAGAAGGTAAGAAATTACCAGCCGTGGAAATTTTAGAACAAAGAGCAGCGGAGTAATACTTGGCAAGAAGAACCAAAATATTAGCAACACTCGGTCCGGCAACGGATAAAGAAGGCGTCTTAGAGAGTATTCTAGCTGCAGGGGTGAACGTGGTTCGCATTAACTTCTCACATGGATCAGAAGAAGAGCATTTAGGTAGGGTTAAAGCAGTGCGTAAATGGGCACAAGCCAATAACACCTATGTGGGTGTTTTAATGGATCTGCAAGGCCCTAAAATTCGCATTGCTTCATTCAAGGATGGCATAAAAATTCAACTCAATAATGGCGATGTTTTTACATTAGATGCTGATCTTGATGAAAATTCTGGCAATCAGAGCGCTGTTGGTATTGCTTACAAAACCCTACCTCAAGAAGTTGAACCAGGCAACGTGTTATTGCTAGACGATGGCAAGCTTGTTATGGAAGTAACCAGTATTAAAGGCAATAAAATCCATACTATAGTAACGCAAGGCGGTGCTTTGTCCGACAAAAAAGGCATCAACCTTCGTGGCGGCGGTTTATCGGCCAATGCGTTAACCGAAAAAGACAAAAAAGACATTTTAATTGCAGCCAAAGCCAAAGCTGACTATGTGGCATTATCATTCACAGTGAATGGCGATGATGTACGTGAAACTAAAGCTTTGTTGGCAGCAGCAGGCGCACATGCCGGTGTCATTTCAAAAATTGAACGCGCTGAATCATTGGTTGAAGAAACCATTTTAGACATTATTAAAGAATCGGCCGGCATTATGGTGGCTCGTGGTGATTTGGGCGTTGAAATTGGTGATGCTCAATTACCAGCACAACAAAAAAGACTAATCAAACTTGCTAGATCGAACGATCGTATTGTTATTACTGCGACTCAGATGCTTGAATCAATGATTAAGAACCCTATTCCAACACGTGCAGAAGTATTTGACGTAGCCAACGCTGTACTTGATGGCACTGATGCAGTTATGCTTTCAGCAGAAACAGCAGCAGGTGATTACCCTGAAAATGCAGTAAAGACTATGCATGATGTTTGTTTAGAGACTGAGAAAAATCCTATTGCAAAAACTTCGCATCACAGGCTTCATGAACATTTTAAAGATATTGACGAAACTATTGCAATGAGCTCTATGTATGCAGCCAACCACTTAGGTGTAAAAGTAGTGGCGGCGCTTACAGAAACAGGAAAGACAGCAATGTGGATGTCAAGAATGAGCTCGAATATTTCAATTTTTGCAATGAGTGATAATGTTCAGACATTGCGTAAAGTAACATTGTATCGTGGTGTTTATCCATGCGGTATTGAAAAATCAAATGCCAACGACTGGTCTCAAGTCAATGAAATAGTGATCGAAACACTGACAAAAAACGAGGTTGTAGCAAATGGAGATTTGGTAGTATTGACCAAGGGTATGTATAAGGATAAATCGGGCGGAACCAACATGATGAAGGTTCTTCGTGTTGGCGATTCCAATTATTAAAATAGTAAGAAAAGAAAGACAAGTAAGCAACACTAAGATTTAGGCGGATGTTTAATTAAAAATAAACATTTTCTTTTTAAGTAAAACAAGAAAGGAGTAAATATATGATAATTTCATTAAGAGAATTACTAGATCACGCAGCAGAAAATGGTTACGGTATGCCTGCGTTTAACGTTAACAACATGGAGCAAGTTCATGCGATCATGCAAGCAGCTGACAAAACCAACAGCCCAGTAATCATGCAAGGTTCTGCAGGTGCGCGTTCTTATGCAGGTGAACCATTTTTACGTCACCTAATTATTGCAGCGACTGAGATGTATCCACACATTCCAGTGGTAATGCACCAGGACCATGGTTCTGAGCCAGACATTTGTTTACGTTCAATTCAATCAGGTTTCTCATCAGTAATGATGGATGGCTCTTTAGAAGCTGATATGAAAACACCAGCAAGTTTTGAGTACAACGTTGCAGTCACTGCCGAAGTTGTAAAAATGGCACATGCAGGTGGTGTATCAGTAGAGGGCGAACTGGGTTGTTTAGGTTCGTTAGAAACTGGCATGATGGGTGAAGAAGATGGTCATGGCGCTGAAGGAAAATTAAATCTTGATATGTTATTAACTTCTGTTGAAGAAGCGGCTGATTTTGTAAAAGCAACAAACGTTGACGCATTGGCAATCGCGATTGGTACTTCACACGGTGCGTACAAATTTACTGCAGAACCTACAGGCGATGTATTACGAATTGATCGCATTAAAGAAATTCATGCACGTTTACCAAATACCCACTTAGTAATGCATGGTTCATCATCAGTACCACAAGAATGGTTAGAAATCATCAACTCGCATGGTGGCGATATGGGCCAAACTTATGGTGTGCCAGTTGAAGAAATTCAAGAAGGCATCAAGAATGGTGTGCGTAAAGTAAACATTGATACAGATTTACGTATGGCTTCAACGGGTGCAGTTCGTAAGCATTTGATTGAAAACACATCAAACTTCGATCCACGTAAATTCTTAAAAGATTCAACAGCAGCAATGTCTGCTATTTGTGCAGCACGTTTTGAAGCGTTTGGTTCTGCAGGTAATGCAGATAAAATCAAAGTATCTTCATTAGACACAATGAGCCAAAGATATGCTTCAGGTGAGTTAGACGCTAACATTAAGTAAGCATCTAAACACCAAGCTTGAAAGGCTCGTTTTTATAACGGGCCTTTTTTGTTTTCAGGTGATACAATAAATTATGCAAATCAATAAGTATTATTCAGTCATTGTGATTGGCGGCGGCCATGCCGGCACCGAAGCCGCCTTGGCTTCTGCACGTATGGGTGTGAATACTTTATTGATTACACACAATATTGAAACGCTTGGGCAAATGAGCTGTAACCCTGCGATTGGCGGTATTGGCAAGGGTCATTTAGTCAAAGAAATTGATGCCATGGGTGGTGCGATGGCAACTGCTATTGACCAAGCTGGTATTCAATTTAGAACCTTAAATTCTTCAAAAGGCCCCGCTGTGCGTGCAACACGAGCACAAGCGGATCGTGTATTGTATAAAGCGGCGATTCGTTATATCTTAGAGAATCAAGAGAATTTATCATTGTTTCAACAAGCGGTCGATGATCTCATTATTGAGAATGATGTGATCAAAGGCATAAAAACTCAGATGGGCTTGAATTTTTATGCTGATAAAGTCGTCTTAACTTCAGGCACATTTTTAGGGGGAGTGATTCATATTGGACAATCTAATTATCAAGGGGGTCGCGCCGGTGATGCACCGTCTAACCCTCTATCAAGAAAGCTAAGGTCTTATGACCTCGGTGTGGGGCGATTAAAAACAGGCACACCGCCAAGGCTTGATGGACGTACGATTGACTTTAGCGCCTTACAAAAACAGCCTGGCGACACACCATTACCAACATTTTCTTTTATGGGGAAATTGACAGATCATCCTGAGCAGATCCCTTGTTATATTACCCATACCAATGAAAAAACCCATGATTTTATTCGTAAAGGCTTGAAAGATTCACCAATGTATACCGGTAATATCGAAGGTATCGGCCCACGATATTGTCCATCGATTGAAGACAAGGTAGTGCGTTTTGCCGAGCGTGATTCGCATCAGATTTTTGTTGAACCTGAAGGCTTAACCACTAATGAGGTGTACCCAAATGGTGTATCAACATCATTGCCATATGAAGTGCAAGTCGATTTTATTCATTCAATTAAAGGCTTTGAGAATGCGCAAATTATTCGCCCAGGATATGCGATTGAATATGATTTTTTCGATCCACGAGGTTTAAGACAAACACTTGAGGTTAAGAGAATAGCCGGTTTGTATTTTGCCGGGCAAATTAATGGCACAACTGGTTATGAAGAAGCTGCAGCCCAAGGTTTATTGGCGGGTGTTAATGCTGCTTGTTCTGTCCAAGGAAAAGATCCATGGCATCCCAAGCGTGACGAGAGTTATATTGGTGTAATGGTGGATGACCTAGTTACCAAGGGTACTAATGAGCCGTATCGCATGTTTACTTCTAGAGCTGAATATCGACTACTTTTACGTGAAGACAACGCCGATGAACGTCTAACACCAAAAGCCAGAGAGTTGGGTTTGATTGATGATGATCGTTGGCAAGCATTCGAGCAAAAGTATGATTTAATTTCTAAAGAAAAACAACGCTTAAAAACCACCTGGGTGCAGGCTGATGACCAACAGGCAAGTGAAGTTTTGGGCACTAAGCTCAACCACGAGTACAATCTAGAAACGTTGTTAAAACGACCTAAAGTCGATTACCAATTACTCAGTCAAATCGAATCAGCTCAGCCTTTTTTACAAGATCGTATTCAAATAGAACAAGTAGAAAATCAAGTGAAGTACGAGGGTTATATTAAACGCCAACTCGGTGAGATTGAAAAGTACCGAAAGAATGAAAACACACGCCTACCAGAGTTGATGGACTATGATACTATTCAAGCACTTTCGGCAGAGGTACGACAAAAGTTAAACACTCATCGGCCAGAAACCATTGGCCAAGCTAGCCGTATCCAAGGTGTGACACCAGCCTCTATTTCTATTTTATTGGTTTATCTAAAAACATACAAAGCAGTTTTATGAGTGAGCTTCGGCAAACTTTGCTTAGCGGTGCTGAAGAAATGAATTTGTCGTTAAGTGAATTGCAATGCGATAAACTACTTAATTACCTTAAATTGATGATTAAGTGGAATAAGACCTACAATCTTAGCGCCATCCGAGATCCGCAGTCTGGGGTTAAAAAACACTTGCTCGATAGTTTGTCAATCCTGCCTTATATTGACAATGAGCCTTTACTAGATGTAGGCGCAGGTGCGGGTCTACCAGGTATTGTTCTGGCGATTATGAAACCAATGTTGTTGGTGAGTGTACTTGACAGTGTTGGTAAAAAATGCCGATTTATGCAGTTTGCCAAAACCCAACTACAACTTGATAATCTCAGTGTGATTAATCAGCGCGTTGAAAATTTCAAGCCAGTCAGATGTTTTGGGCAAATTACCTCAAGAGCCTTTGCTGATGTTGATAAAACATTAAAACTCACTCGACATTTATTGTGTGATAATGGGCGTTATCTGCTGATGAAAGGTGATCATTTTTTACAAGAAGGCATTCAGGGTGTGTTAATGACGCCACACCAAATTAATGTGCCTGGTGTATCAGATGATCGATTTTTATTAGAAATACAATTAGGGCAAGCATGAAAAAAATACTAATCTACTTATTTGCACTTGTTGTAATTGTCATCGGTGTAATGGCTTTATTCTTTGATGGCATTATTAAAGGTGTCATTGAGAACTATGTAGAGCAAGCACTAAAAACACCGGTCAGTATTACTGAATTTAGAAGCGAGTTGTCTACTGGAAAAATCAACATGGATTTTATCGAAGTAAAAAATCCAAAAATCTTTAAGAATAAAAATGCTTTTGTACTTAATCATATGAGCGCGATTATTAACCCAAAAAGCAACGATGAGTTGATTGTGTTAGATCATTTAGAATTTAATGGGTTGTTATTTACGTTAGAGCAAAACAACAAACAAGTGAATTTAGTCACATTACTTAAAAATCTAAAGTCAACATTAAATGACTCAACTCAACAAGTGGCAATAAATAAACCGAGCAACAGTGCTGCCTCGTCTGAGGCTAGGGTAGTAATTAATGAGTTGAGGTTTATTAATACTCAGCTGAAGATTGACACCCAGTGGCTTAAAGAAACTGTTGAAGTCCCTGACGTTGTGATTGGCTATTTTGGCTCACCTCAAGGCATTCCAGTGAGTCTGGTTGGTGTAGAATTAATGAAGTTGGCTTTACGAAGAATCGAAGATGAAGTTGAAAATAAAGGCTTAAAATTGAGCGAAAAAGAAATCAAAGAAGGTATTCGTCGACAACTTAAAGGAGAATTAGAAGGTCTCAAAGATAAGCTGGATGATAAAGCCAGAGACTTTCTTAAAAAAATAGGCTTATGAAAATTATCGACTCCCATTGCCATATTGATCGCGTTGATTTAGCGCAATTCGGTGGCAGCATTGAAAGTATGCTAAATCATGCGAAAGAATTTTCAGTAGAAGAATTCTTATGTGTTTGTATTGATCTTGAGCACTTTGATGATGTATTCTCTTTGGCAAAAGCACACAAGAAAATTTATGCTTCAGTAGGCGTGCACCCAGTGGAACAAGAAGGTAAAGATCCGAGTATTGATGAACTGCTTAAACTTGCCAACCATGATAAAATTATTGCCATTGGTGAAACGGGATTAGATTATTTCCACGTCAAGAAGGACGGTGCTGATTGGCAGCGTGATCGCTTTAAGCGTCATATCGCTGCTTCTAATCAATCAGGAAAGCCGATGATTATCCATACCCGCGATGCCAAAGCCGATACAATAAAAATTATGCAAGAGGAACAAGCGCGTGCGGGTGTTATGCATTGTTTTTCTGAAGATTGGGAGACTGCTAAGGCAGCGCTAGACTTGGGATTTTATATTTCTTTTTCCGGCATCATAACTTTTAAGAGCGCATCTGATTTACGTGAAGTAGCCAAGAAAGTTCCGGCTGATCGCTTATTGATCGAAACAGACTCGCCTTATTTAACCCCCGTGCCTTATCGTGGTAGACCAAATTCACCAGCTTACACTTATTATGTGGCCGAAAAATTAGCCGAGATACGTGGGGTCAGTATTAATGATATTGCTGACACGACCACGAATAATTTCAAAAAACTTTTTTCTTTATGAGTGTTAGCTTTCAAACCGTCGATGAATTTTCAGAAGGGCAACGCCTGGATAATTATTTGTTAAAGCATTTAAAAGGCGTACCAAAGTCGCATATTTATCGAGTGATTCGCAAAGGCGAAGTACGAGTAAACAAAGGTCGAAAAAAAGCAGAATACAAATTACAACTGGATGACGTGGTCCGTATTCCTCCAATTCGTGTTTCAGAATCTAGCCAAGTTACGGCTTCAGACAGTCTTAAGCAGTTATTGAATGATTCGATTTTGTATGAAGACAAAGGTCTGCTGATCATTAATAAGCCAAGTGGTTTGGCAGTGCACAGCGGTAGTGGCGTAACCATTGGTGTGATCGAAGCTTTACGAAACATGTATAAAGATCCGGTTGAATTAGTACACAGATTAGATCGAGCAACCTCGGGCATATTGCTTATTGCAAAAAAACGCAGTGTGTTAAAAAATCTACATGAGCAGCTAAGTCAACATCAAATGGAAAAACGCTACACGGCATTGGTTAAGGGTACATGGTCAAAAAAGCGTCACACTATTGATGCGCCATTGTATCAAAACTCAAGATGCACTGTGGTTGACGCCAAGGGAAAAGAGGCGATTAGTCATTTTCAGCCACTGAAGAATTTTCATCAACAGGATTTTGAGGCTTCATTGGTCGAGGTCTTAATTGAGACCGGACGCACGCATCAAATACGTGCTCATGCGAAATATGCAGGCCACCCCATTGCGGGTGATGATAAGTATGGTGATCCAAGTTTCGATGCCGAGATAAAAACAAAAGGTTTGAAGCGTTTATTTTTACATGCACATCAGTTAACATTCACCAATCCATTGACCAACGAGATTCAAAAAGTACAAGCACCTTTGACAAAAGATTTACAAGATTTTTTAGACCAATTATGAATGCATATTTTCGTCTCATGCGCCTTGATAAACCGATCGGCATTTATTTGCTGTTGTGGCCAACGTTATGGGCGCTATTTTTAGCCGCAGATGGATGGCCTCGAATAGAGTTGCTGGTCATTTTCATTTTAGGTGTGGGTATTATGCGTTCAGCGGGCTGTGTTATCAATGACTATGCTGATCGTAAAATTGACAAATTAATTGAGCGTACGCAACATCGGCCCATTGCTGCGGATGAAATCAGCAGCAAGTCTGCCTTGGTGGTATTTTTTGTTTTAATGGCCACTGCTTTTGGCCTGGTATTAATGACCAATGTGCTAACTATTCAGCTGGCATTCGTTGCAGCTGGCTTGGCAACCTTGTATCCATTTACCAAACGTTGGACGCACTTGCCTCAATTCGTATTAGGCCTAGCGTTCGCCATGAGTGTACCAATGGCTTTTTCTGCAACAAATGGCCATGTGCCTGACTCAATGTGGTGGGTATTTGCTGCAACGGTTATTTGGACAGTGATTTATGACACTATGTATGCCATGGCAGATCGTGAAGAAGATTTAAAAATTGGGGTGAAATCCACAGCGGTTTTATTTGCAAAGTATGATAAATTGATCATTGGATTGTTACAAATTTGTTTATTATTGGTGTTTTTTAAAATTTCAGAAATTTTCAAGTTGGGTATTTTTTATGATGTTTCAGTTATTTTGAGTGCATTTTTAATGATTTATCATCAAAATTTGATCAAAAATAGAGAGAAAACAGACTGCTTTCGAGCTTTTTTGCATAACAATTTCATTGGCATGGTTATTTTCATCGGAATTGCGGCCCAGCTTGCTACATAGGGGTCTTAATGTTGCATAAATGTAAATATTTTTATATTTTGTCTTGTTTTTAATCAATTTTAGGTATTATTTCATCGATAAAACTTGACAAGTGTATGATTTGGGGTAAAAAGTTAATAACCAACAACGGTGTTGGGGTTTTTATAACTAAAGAGAGGAAATTATGTTTGATACTATTATCGGTTCATTCAAGAAGTTAACAGAAGCTGGTTTGGCATTAATCGCATTAGCAATTGTATTGCAAGTGATTTTTGGCGCTACCGTTCCATTTATTGGTGGTGATATAATTGGATCTATTACTGGAATTGTTGCACAATTAGGCGCAAATGGCCTGGTTGGTTTAGCTGCAATTGCTGTTATCTATTCTTTGTTTACACGCGACTAGTAACACATAAATACCAATAAAAACCCGCCGAAAGGCGGGTTTTTTAGTTTTAATGATAAATTAAATCCCTCTTAGAAGCTCATTAATACCAACTTTAGAAAGTGTTCTGGCATCTACTTGCTTAACAATTACTGCACAGTAGAGTGAATAACTGCCATCTTTAGAAGGTAAGTTGCCCGAAACCACAACAGAGCCTGCTGGGATTCGGCCATAAGTCACCTCGCCAGTTTCACGATTAAAGATCTTAGTTGACTGACCAATGTAAACACCCATTGAGATTACCGAACCCTCTTCAACGATCACACCTTCTACAACTTCAGATCTTGCACCGATAAAGCAATTGTCTTCGATAATGGTTGGGCTAGCTTGCAAAGGCTCTAATACGCCACCAATGCCCACACCACCAGAAAGGTGCACATTTTTACCAATTTGTGCACAGGATCCAACCGTTGCCCAAGTATCTACCATAGTGCCTGAATCAACATAAGCACCAATATTGACATACGACGGCATCAGTACCGTATCTTGTGCAATGAACGAACCGCGTCGAGCACTGGCTGGTGGCACCACACGTACACCGGTTGCTTTAAATTCTTCTGGCGTTAGGTTGGCAAATTTTGAAGGCACTTTGTCGTAGTATTGAGTGAAACCACCTGCCATTGGGACATTGTCCTCAAGTCGGAAAGACAATAACACAGCTTTTTTAAGCCATTCATTAACTGTCCAATTACCAACACTTTGTTGCTCTGCAACACGCGCTTGACCAGAATCAAGCAAGCGGATTGCTTCAGAAACAGCTTGTTTGATCTCTGTACTGGCTGTTTGTGGGTTGAGGTTAGCTCTGTCTTCAAAAGCTGTTTCGATAATATCTTTCATGTTGATTTTATGAATAAAAAAAATAATATTATATCAGAGGCACATTTTGATGCTGAATACATAATGGCATTATTGACACACATCAATGCATTAATAAACCTGCTAATGAAATAAGGTTGTGAATTTAAGAAATGCTTCGATAAAGGCACGAGTCAAGTTGATGGCCTCAGCTAAAATATTTGCTCAATGGTGCAGGCTAGGGTTAATCTTCGTGACAGTGATTATGGTGGTGTTCGTAAGTCGCCATTAGATCGTCCATTTGATCGGCAAATAAATCATTAAATTGTGAATCTTGCAAGATAGATTTAGGTTTCCCCATGCAACAAATGTGATGATATAAGCACAATACTTGAGTAGATTCTTTCATAACACGATGTAGATCATGCGAAATCATAAGAACAGCACAGCCTTGTTGATGATGAATGTCTTGGATAAGCTTATACAAATGCATCTGTCCATTCACATCAAGGTTTTGAGCGGGTTCATCCAGGATCAAGACATTGGGTTTATTGAGTAGTGCCCGTGTGAGTAGGACGCGTTGTAACTCACCCCCAGAAATATTTTTTAATGGATTGCTTAACAACCCTTCAATGCCAGTAAGTATGGCGGTCTCATGTAAAAATATTGGTTCGACTTTTTGATTTAAATTAAGAAAATCAATCACTGAAATTGGAATAAACGGATTAGGACTAAAGGTTTGCGGTGTGTAGCCTAATCGGACATTGTTCGCACGTTTGATGTTACCACTATCGGCTTTAATTAAGCCTAATAAAACCTTGATGAGTGAGCTTTTTCCAGCGCCATTGGGGCCAATTAGAGTTATAAACTCACCTTGTTTTAATTCGAAGCTGACCTTGTCCAACACATTTTTGCCGTGATGGTTTAGGCTAATATTATGGGCGCTGATCAAGGTTTGAGATGAGGTCACGATAATAAATTCAAATAAAGACCATTTTATACCTGCAAGATGCAAGTTAAGTTGTATCTTGCTGAGTAAAAATTGGTAAAATTAATCGCATGTCACACAAGCTAATCTTGTTGGATGGGTCGGCCTTTTTATTTCGGGCTTATTTTTCCACGCTTTCCCAAAATTTAACCAACGATGATGGCTTTCCAACAGGGGCGATGTTTGGTGTGATTAACTCTATTAAGCATTTGCAACGCCAATATCCACAAGCAAAAATGATTGCGATTTTTGATGCCAAGGGCAAGAATCATCGGCATGCCCTTTATCCGGAATACAAGGCCCATCGTAAGCCTGCTGATGAAGCGCTGATTATGCAAATTGAGCCTTTGTATGAAATTATTCGTGCCATGGGGTTTCATTTCATGTGTGTGCATGGGGTTGAGGCAGATGACGTGATTGCCACGCTGAGCCGATGTGCAGATGAGAGTAAATTGAAAACCATTATTGCCAGTGGTGACAAAGATTTGATGCAGTTGGTGAGCCACAATATTTCTCAGCTTGACATGAAAGGCAACTTATATGATCGTAATGGCGTGGTTGGAAAAATGGGCGTGCGTCCTGACCAAATTCTAGACTTGTTGGCGCTCACTGGCGACAGTGCAGACAATATTCCTGGTGTGCCAAGTGTCGGCCCTAAAACAGCAATTAAATGGTTGGAGCAATTTGGTACGATTGAAGACATCAAAGACAATGCTGAGAAAATTAACGGAAAAGTTGGTGAGAAATTACGCAACAGTTTTGATTTGTTAGATTTGTCTTACCAACTGGTTCAGCTTAAATTTGATGTGGATTTGCCCTGTGATATTCTCACTGATGAGCCGGGCGCTGACAATACTAAATTGGCCAATTTATACCGACAATATGGATTTGGAATGTGGCTTAAACAGCTTGATGCTGCTAGTCATTCAAGTGTATCTGAGATGCCAGCTGTGGCAAGAGAGCCAACTGTTGAATCAGTATCGAGTATCGACCCACCTATTGATATATTGGCCGAGTATACTCAAACATTGATATTGGATACTCAAACTTTTGAAACCTTATTGCAACGATTAAAGCAAAGCCAGGATTTTGTTTTTGATCTGGAAACCACCTCATTGGATTACATGAATGCTCAAATTGTGGGCTGGGTGTTTTTGGTTGATAAAAACAGTTTCTACGTGCCGGTTGCACATGATTATTTAGATGCGCCAAAGCAACTTAGTTTTGAAGAAGTGATGACAAAACTTACGCCTATTTTAGAAAATTCAGCCATTCATAAGGTTGGGCAAAATCTCAAATATGATAGCCACGTTTTGGCCAACTATGACATATCATTAAACGGCATTGTTGATGATACGATGATTAAATCTTACTGTTTAAACTCGGTGGCGACACGACACAATATGGATGATTTGGCTTTGCATTATCTTGACCACCAAACCATACATTTTTCTGATGTGGCAGGTAAAGGCAAAAAACAAATTACCTTTAATCAAGTTAGTTTAGATCAAGCCTTCCCTTATGCTTGTGAAGATGTGATTGTGACTCATGTATTGAATCAAGTATTGGAAGATGAGCTGGCGCAGTATCCAAAATTAGTAAAACTTTATCAAAATATAGAGATTCCTTTGATTAAAGTCTTGGTGCGCATGGAGCGCAATGGTGTAGAGTTAGATGTTAATGCACTAAGCACTCAACAACTGGATATTGTTGCGCAAATGAAAACCATTGAGGCTCAAGCATTTGAACTGACAGGCAGTGTGTTTAACTTGGAGTCACCAAAACAAATTCAACAGATATTATTCAGTGAAGAAGGTCTAGGTTTAGAAGTAAAAAAGAAAACTCCTAAGGGTGCGCCATCCACCAATGAAGAGGCCTTAAAATTATTAGATCACCCATTGGTAGATTTAATCCTAAGTTACCGCACTTTAACCAAACTTAATTCAACTTATCTTGAGGCGTTGCCTAAGCAAATTGATCTTAACACTGGGCGACTTCACACTTCATATCATCAGGCTGTCACTGCGACCGGCAGATTGTCGTCTTCTAATCCAAACCTACAAAACATTCCAATTCGAACCGAGCAAGGTGCGCGTATTAGGGGCGCCTTTATTGCCAGTAATGGTAATGTAATTATTGCGGCAGATTACTCTCAGATTGAGCTTAGAATCATGGCACATATCTCTAAGGATGTGTATTTATTGGATGCTTTTAATAACAATGTTGATGTGCATAGTGCCACCGCATCGATGATGTTTAATGTTCCCGCTGATGAAGTGACCAAAGAGCATCGTCGAAATGCCAAGGCTATTAATTTTGGTTTGATTTACGGCATGAGCGCATTTGGTTTGGCCAAACAAATTGATGTTTCTAGAACAAAAGCAAAACAATACATTGACGCTTATTTTGAAAACTACCCGGGTGTGTTGAATTATATGGATAACATTAAAGAAACAGCTAAAGCGCAAGGGTATGTTGAAACGGTAATGGGCAGACGCTTATATTTACCGCAAATTAATGCGAAGAATAAAATGTTGCAACAACATGCTTTGCGTACGGCAATCAATGCGCCAATGCAGGGATCATCTGCCGATATTATTAAAAAAGCCATGCTCGATGTACATGACTGGATTGGTAAAGGTAATAATGATATAAAGATGATCATGCAAGTGCATGATGAGCTGGTTTTTGAAGTGAAAGCTAGTCAGGCAGATGAGTTTGCTCATAAAATACAAGACTTAATGGAAAACACATATTTGCTCGATACTCCTTTGAAGGTAGATGTTGGTATTGGCAATTCTTGGCAGCAGGCACACTAGAATTTTATGAAAGAACAATTACAAATATTATTAACACAAAGTTTAGAAGCACTGGTTGCGACGGGTGTAATTGTTGAAGTGCCAGACAATATCCGCATCGATCATTCCAAAGATAAAGCGCAAGGTGACTTCGCCTCTAATATTGCGATGATGTTAGCCAAACAAGCCAAGTGTGCACCGCGTGGTTTGGCAGAACAAATAATTGCTAATTTGCCAGATTCTATAGACGTTGAAAAAACAGAAATCGCTGGCCCGGGGTTTATTAACTTCTTTATGTCACAAGGGTCAAGTGCTTCAGTGCTTGATCAAATTATTGATCAAGGAGAACGATACGGTTTGTCTGATTTTGGCGCCAATCAGCGTGTGTTGCTTGAATTTGTTTCTGCTAATCCGACTGGGCCACTACATGTTGGGCATGGGCGTGGTGCGGCATATGGTGCGACAGTATCCAATCTGTTACGCGCTATTGGCTTCGAAGTGGACAATGAGTACTATGTGAATGATGCGGGTCGTCAAATGGATATTTTAGCAACCTCAGTTTATTTGCGTTATATCGAGACTGAAAAATTCCCAGACAATGGTTATAAGGGCGATTACATTTTTGACATTGCCAAACAAGTTAATGACATTGCCAAATTGGATATCTTTGATGAAGTTTGTGCCGATGAAAAAGATGGTGGCGACAAAGAGAAGCATATTGATGATTTAATTGCCAATTGCAAGCGCTTATTAGGCGACGACTATAAGACCCTGTTTGATTTGGCCATTAATCAAATCCTTGGTGGTATTAAAACTGACTTGGCAGAGTTTGGTGTTGAGTATCAACAATGGTTTTCAGAGCAATCACTGTTTGATAGCGCTAAAACAAAAACCACGATTGAAGCGCTCCAAGCCTCTGGCCATATTTTTGAAAAAGATGGCGCGTTATGGTTTAAAACCACAGACTTCGGTGATGACCTTGATCGTGTGGTAGTGCGTGACAATGGCATGCATACTTATTTTGCCTCAGACATTGCTTATCACCTTGAAAAATTTGAACGCGGGTATGACAAAATTATCAATATTTGGGGCGCTGATCATCATGGTTATATTGCCAGAGTTAAGGCTTCAATTAAAGCGCTCGAACATGATACGGACAAGTTAGAAATTCTTTTGGTGCAGTTCGCTAATTTATATCGTGGTGGTGAAAAAGTTGCCATGTCAACACGTAGTGGTTCATTTGTCACACTTGAAGAGTTGCGCAATGAAGTTGGCAATGATGCGGCACGTTTCTTTTATGTTTTGCGCAAATCAGAGCAGCACATGGATTTTGATTTAGATTTAGCCAAATCCAAAACCAATGAAAACCCAGTGTTTTATATTCAGTATGCACATGCACGTATTTGCTCAGTACTGAAGCAGAATGCAGGCAACACCGAACAAGCAGACTCATCAATATTGAGTAATGAGTTAGAGGTCGCGCTGATTAAGCAGTTGAATCGTTATAAAGATGTATTGCAATCTTCGGCACTTAATTATGAGCCGCATGTGTTGGCGTATTACTTGCGAGATTTAGCCGGCGATTTTCACAGTTACTACAACAACAGTGAGTTTTTGGTCGAAGACGACATTCTGAGAAATTCAAGGCTATTTCTGATTAGCGCTGTTAAGCAAGTTTTGGCAAATGGACTGGGTCTTTTGGGTGTTGATGCACCTAATTCAATGTAATGATAAGACGGTATGAATGACCAGGCGCAAAGAGATCAAGCCCTAGATACCACACAATCTTATATTGTTCAAGCGCCCGCTGGTTCCGGTAAGACTGAATTACTTACCCAACGTTATTTAAAACTTTTAGCAAACACTTCAGAGCCAGAAAATATCATCGTCATGACCTTTACCAATAAGGCGGTTGATGAGCTTTCTGAGCGTGTTTTATCGGCATTAAAATCAACCAACCAGCCTCGACCAAAAGCAACGCATAAACAACTGACTTATGATTTAGCCATGCAGGTAATTAAACATGCTGATACACAAGATTGGCGGTTGTTGCAAAATCCAAAGCGTTTGAAAATTTCTACCATTGATGGTTTATCCAGTTTAATTGGTAGCCGGTATCCTTTGCGATCACAGCTAGTTCCTCGCCAAATTATGGCGCAACAATGGGAGCGCGATCAGGCCTATAAACAAGCAGCAATGCAAACATTGTTGATGATTGATGATGCGCAACAGGGTAAAGCAGTGGCCAGTTTACTGTTGTATCTTGATAACAATGTTGAGAAGTTTTATCGTCTTATGACAAAAATGTTGTCCAAGCGTGATCAGTGGTTAATGCGCTTGTATCGAGGGGATGCATTAGACCCTAAAATTTTAAAAGACAGTGCAAAAAAAATTATTACGCAACATTTAACACATTTAGAAGAGCTTTCTAAGCCATATCTGACGCAACATTTTTTCGAACTTGTTGGTTTTAGCACTCAGCCTGAGTGTGTCAGTATAAAAACCTTGCCAGGCCACCGCTCGTCAGATTTAATTCAGTGGCAGATCCTTAGAGAGTTGTGTTTGATTAAAAACGGATCATGGCGTAAGAGTTTAAATAAAAATAACGGCTTTCCAAGTGAATTAAAGCCCCAAAAAGAAGACTTATTAGCATTATTAAGTGCGTTATCAGGCAATGAGTTATTGCGCCAAGCACTGGATCAAGTAACCCAATTACCAGACGTGGATTTTTCTTATACACAGTCGGATACTTTAATGACGATTGCCCAGGTTTTAAAACTGTGTGTGGCACAATTACAGCTACACTTTGAACAGCAACAAGCACATGATTTTATTGAAGTCGCACTCGGTGCCAACCAGGCGCTTGATGATCAAACAGGCGTAAGCGATATTGCTTTATTTTTAGATTACAAAGTGCAGCATTTACTCGTTGACGAATTTCAAGATACCTCCACCTCTCAATTTAATACGCTTGAAAAGCTGATTGAACCCTGGCAAGTTGGCGATGGAAAGACTTTGTTTTTAGTGGGCGATCCGATGCAGTCGATCTATCGATTCAGAGAGTCGCAGGTTGGTTTATTTTTACAAGTTAAAGCCCAAGGTATTGCGAGTATTAAACCGATTTCGTTACTGTTGAGCACTAATTTTCGTTCTTCAAAAAGCATTGTGGAATGTAACAATGCTTTTTTTCAAACTATTTTTCCTACTGATGATGATCTTTACCAAGGTGCGATTTCTTATTCCACTTCGCAAGCAAGCTCAAATGTTGAACATGATCAAGCCATTAGCTTTTATCCATTTGCGCACGACCAATTTTCATTAGAAGCGAAAACAGTTTTAGAGATTATTAAAGACTCACTGAAGAAAAGCCCAGATGATAAGGTGGCAATATTGGCGAGAAGTCGATCACACTTAAATAGAATTGCACAGCTGCTTAAGCACAATGAAATTGTATTTGAGTCGCTCAAAATCACCCCGTTAAAAGATCATTTGTTAACGCGGGATCTGTTTTCATTGACCAAAGCTTTGTTACATTTAGGTGATAAATTAGCCTGGCTCAGTGTGTTGCGCTCACCTTGGTGTGGACTTGTTCTGGATGACTTACTGATTTTATCCAACGATGATCAGAGTATCATTTATGAGCAATTAAATGATGAAAAATGCTTGGCCATGCTCAGTCAAGATGGACAACAAAGAGCACAACATCTTTACCAGTGTTTGCAAGATGTAATCAATTTCCAAGGACGGTTTAGTTTTGTTGAACGGTTAACACATGCACTGAATCAATTGAGTGTTGTTCATTCATTGTCAAAGATAGAGTCAAGCATTACAGATCAATTTTTACAAATTATCTTTGATTGTGAACATCAGCAACTGTTGAATGCCAAAACCATTGGGGCTGCACTAGATGAGCTTTATGCGCCGAGCGAAAAAGCAAACATCAAACTGATGACCATTCATCAATCAAAGGGCTTGGAGTTTGATACAGTCATTATTCCAGGCTTGGGTAAAAAACCTCGAAGCGATGATTCGCCAATCATGTATATGAAAGAGTTTGCAGACCAATCTTTATTGTTGGCACCGATTAAATCATCACTTGATGGCAATCAAAGTAGCACTTACACTTATCTTAAATTTATTGAAAGTCAGCAAAATAAATTTGAAAGCATGCGTCTGCTTTATGTGGCCATGACGCGTGCGAAGACACATCTATACTTATTAGGCGCAGTTAGCCAATCTAAAAAAGCCGCCGCCGGCAGTTTGTTAAATTTATTAATGCCATTTTATGAGAATCGATTTGCCGATATTGATGAAACCCAAGACGATAAACCAGATGTCAGTGCGCCAAAATTACAGCGTTTTTCTCAGCTGAAAGCAGCAACAATGCAATCTCAAGACCAGGGAGAATCTGTTGAATATCAGCAGAATTTTGAACGCTTGTTTAAAAGTATTTTGGGCACTTTGGTGCATCAATATTATGAGCATGGACTGTTCACGCCAGACCCAGATAGTATTGATGCTCGATTGATTGAGATTGGCATATCACCAAGTGAAAATCAGAAGTGGCGTGATTATATTTTGAAATTACTTAGCAATACTCGACAAGACCCTCAGTTTGATTGGTTGTTTAAAGTTCGTGATTCAACATTGACTGAAGCTGAATTTGTGACTGAAGAACGAACGATTGCCATTGATCGCTTGTTTATTGATAATGACATTTTATGGATTATTGACTTTAAAACAGCCGAACTTGCGGATGATGAAACGCTAGATGTGTTTACTGAACGGCAACAAACACAGCACAGTAAGCAGCTTTTGTTTTACAAAGAAGTGTTGTCACAAATTTATGATAATGAGATTCGGTGTGCGCTCTATTGCCCCGCCGTTAGTCGGTTGATTGAAATAGTGCATTAATCATTGCTACTGCATCACATCCAGCGTTAAGCGCTTGTTGCTGGTTGTCAAAATCAATACCGCCAATACCGACAATTGGAATGTTTAATATTTGCTTTGCTTGGGTGATGGTTTTAAGTGGGCAATGCAGTGCATTGGGCTTGGTATTGGATGGAAATAGTGCACCAAAAGCCACGTAGCTTGCTCCTTGATGCTGTGCGTTTATTGCTAAATCAATATCATTATAACAAGACACACCAATAATAGCCCTGTCACCTAATTGTTGTCGAGCCTGTTGTATTGATTCATCATTTTTTCCTAAATGTACACCATCGGCTTTGATTTTTTCAGTCAGGTTAATATCATCATTGATGATAAATAAAGTATTATGTCTTAAGCACAGTTGTTGTAGTTGTTTGGCTTCATCAAACTTAACAGAGGCATCAGTTGTTTTATGACGATATTGTAAAAGACGAATGTTGTGCTTGACAATAGTTTGTTCAACCGTGTTTAGGTCAAGCATTCTGTCCGGTGTGATGGCGTAAATGCCAGAAATTTTTTGATTCATTAATAGATATGAACTTTCAATTTAGAAGTAATTTAATCATTGCCTTATCCATTATAGTGATTATTGCTGTCATCTGGATTTTGATAGAGTTATCGTCTTATTCGTTTGGCAATGAAGACTCAGAGCCTACTGAGAATAAGATTGTTTCAAAAGAAGTGTCTTACATAGAGAAAATTGATGATTTCTCCCTCCAAGAATTTGACCGTAATCAGAAAATTTCACACTTTGTTCAGGCGAAAAATTATTTTAATTTTAAAAATAAACCCGTCTTATTGCTTGAGCCTAAAGTCACAACTTATGATCAAAAAGGTAAGGAAAATTATATATTGAGCGCACAGCGCGCTAATTATTTAGACAATGGTGACATCAGATTTGAAAATGAGGTTGATATTCATTCGAGCACAGGTGTTACTCATAAAATAAATACAGAAGAACTGATTGTCAGCAGCAAAACAGACAATCTAGTCAGCCGAAAAAAAGTAGTATATTTAAGTGACCGAGGCAGAATTGTTGCGCAAGGCATGCACATGCATACCAAAGATGACAAGATGAAGTTGACAGGTAAGACTGTTATTTATCAAGATGGTGGGCAAAAGATACTGACTAAAGACTTATATATAGATCAGTCAAACGGGAAGAAGCGTTATTATTCTGAGCACGATACTTCGTACCTTGCAAAATATAATAAAATTTATGCCTCCGGCATAGACCTAGACATGCAAAAACAGCTGATGAGTTTATTGGGCGCTGTGAAAATATTGCAAAATTCAGGCTCTAAAATTAACACTAAGGATTTGATTGTCGACCAAACTAAGAATGGAGAAGTGTATCGAACCAAAGAGAGAATACATTATCGGTCAAAGGTGGCAGACATTAATGCGGTTGGCATGCGCTACGATGCTAAAAATCAAAAAATTAGATTAACTGGTGGTGTGGTGGGCTATTATGAATAAAATATTCTTGATAATTTTGTCCGCCTTTACTTTTGGTGTTTATGCCATGCCTGGAGATGCTAAAAAACCAATTAAAGTTAAGGCGTATACGGTCGTCATTGATGAGCGTAAAGGTTTAAGTACTTATACAGGCGATGCCCAAGTTTCACAAGGGTCTTTAACATTAAGTGCCGACAAAATTGAACTATATAGCAGCCAAAAGGAAGTGATTAAGGTGTTGGCTAAAGGCAGTAAGAAAAAACTCGCCTACTACAAGCAGAATCAACCCAACCGCCCTCGATTTATTGAAGCGAGTGCGGTTGATATTGCCTACTTAATTAAAAAAGAGTTTGTACATCTTAAAGGCAAGGCGCGTCTTATACAGGGGTTTGATACGTTTAGTGGTGGGACGCTAGACTATGACATTGCCAATGACAGAGTGATTGTTGAGAAGTCAAAAGATGGCGCTGAACGGGTTAAATTTAAAATTAAATTGTAGTCTGTCACGCTGATTACAAAGCGGTAGAATGTAAACTTTATTTGTTTATGTAAAGTTACACAGGAGAATGGCACTATGCAAGTTCAAGATATTATGACAACCGACGTTAAAACCGTTACCCCTGATCAGCTTGTCAAGGATATTGCCATCATGATGATAATGGATCATATTAGTGGCGCTCCAGTGGTTGATGATGACAACAATCTAGTTGGAATCATTTCAGAAAAAGACATTCTTCAACATATGTTTCCAAAGCTTGATGAAGTGATGAGTGACACTTATCTTGATTTTGAGCACATGGAGCACAATTACAAAGGCACCATGAATATTAAAATTGGCGAACTTATGACTAAGAACGTTTCCAGTATTGATTTAAATATGCCTTGCTTAAAAGCCGCCTCAACTATGTGGCTTAAAAAGTTTAGAAGAATCCCGGTTACTCACAATGGTAAATTAGTAGGAATTGTCAGTATTGGTGACGTGCATAGGGCGATTTTCAAATCGTGTATGACATCGTAGAGTGCTTAACGCTACTTAATTCTTGAGTTTTTAACTCAGTACCCCTTAGGGGGTATGTTGAAATACCACCATAAAATAATACGTTAAAAAATGGCTGTCGGTATAATCTTATTTTTTAAAATTAAAATAGGATTAGACATGTCAAAATTAGTCCCGCCGCACGGCAGCGACACCCTTAAACCACTTGCATTGTCAGGTGACGCATTGTCAGCTGAATTAGCAAGAGCAGAATCATTACCAAAAATCACTTGTTCATCTAGAGAAGAAGGCGATGTTGTAATGTTAGGTATTGGCGGTTTTACTCCACTAGAAGGCTTTATGGGTAAAGCTGATTGGCAAGGTATTTGCGACAACATGACAATGACTAATGGTTTATTTTGGCCAATCCCAGTAACACTATCAACTGATGATGAAGCTGTTTCTGCAGGTGATGAGGTTGCATTAGTCAGTAGTAAGACTGGCGATATTCTTGCAACAATGTCAGTAACTGAAAAATACACCATTGACAAAGACCACGAGTGTGAAACAGTTTTCAAAACAACTGAAGATGCTCATCCTGGTGTTGCCATGGTTCAAGCACAAGGCAAATACAATCTTGCAGGTTCTATTAAAGTATTATCAGGTGGTGGCTTCCCTGAGAAGTTTGGTGATCTATATATGACACCAATGGAAACTCGTCGCTATTTTGATGACAAAGGTTGGAAAACGATCGCAGCATTTCAAACACGTAATCCAATGCATCGTTCACATGAGTACTTAGCAAAGATTGCAGTAGAGATTTGTGATGGTGTGATGATTCACTCAGTATTGGGTGGTCTTAAGGCTGGCGATATTCCTGCTGATGTTCGTTCAGAAGCAATCTCAGCATTAATCGAGAACTACTTTGTAGATAACACAGTGTTGCAATCAGGTTACCCATTAGACATGCGTTATGCAGGTCCACGTGAGGCATTATTACACGCACTATTCAGACAAAACTATGGTTGTTCACATCTAATCGTTGGTCGTGACCACGCTGGTGTTGATGACTATTATGGTCCATTTGATGCACATAATATTTTTGATGAGATTGCTGACGATGCATTGGTGACTCAACCACTTAAAATTGACTGGACATTTTGGTGTCACAAATGTGGCGGCATGTCATCAATGAAGACTTGCCCGCACGAAGCCAAAGATCGTGTTTTATTATCAGGCACGAAAGTTCGTAAAATGTTATCCGATGGTGAAGATTTACCTGAAACTTTTAGCCGCCCTGAGGTTGCTAAAATACTACAGGCATACTACGCGACTATCAAGGATGAGGACAAGGTCGAAATTAAGCTGAGCGGACACTCAGCTAAATAGCACTTATTTGATTTTTTATTGTAAAGAAATTTTTTTATAAGTATAATAATTGGATTTTTAGCGGGCTTAATTTAAGTGCGCATAAAAATTTAAAAGGACTACCAAATTATTAACAAGGTTGTTAATAATTCTAGTTTGTGATTAATAAAACCCTAAGGAGGAAAAATGGACATCACTACAACACCGATTGCTGGTCTCTCGGAAACTATTTCATACAGTACTATGGAGAGCTTTATTTACGTAATGTTCGCGTTAGTTATTGTTATGACACTTGTCGATGTATGGCATAAAAAGAGCATGAGATGGTTCAATGAAAACGTTGCAAAAGGAAAGTTAAATGCAACTAAAGACCTGAGTGCTGGCGATAAAGTAGGTATTGCAGTTTCTACGATTGTAGTAGATGTTCTTTCAGCAGGTGAATTTTGTAATTTCAACCGCAAACTTGCACACCT
>JAUWPG010000013.1 GCA_030611725.1 Gammaproteobacteria bacterium | reverse complement strand
AAAGTTGAAAGCTTTATTACGCATAAAACCATTATTGCCACTGGCGGCGCTTCAAAGGCCTATCTTTACACCTCTAATCCAGACACCTCAACAGGCGATGGTATTGCCATGGCTTACCGTGGTGGCTGCCCTATTATCAATATGGAATTTACCCAATTTCACCCTACTTGTTTATATCACCCACACGCTAAATCATTTTTAATTTCTGAATCCTTACGCGGCGAAGGGGCCAAGCTAATCTTGCCAAATGGCGAAAGATTTATGCACAAGTACGATGAACGTGGCGAACTTGCGCCACGTGATATTGTCGCTAGAGCGATTGATGCAGAAATGAAAACACATGGTTATGATTGTGTGTATTTAGACATCTCCTTTAAAGACAAAGATTGGATCAACTCACATTTCCCAACCATCAATGAAAAATGCGCTTCTTTTGGCATTGATATTTCACAAGATCCAATTCCAGTGGTGCCGGCTGCACACTACACTTGTGGCGGGATTCAAACCGATATTAATGCACTCAGCAATATTGATAATTTATACGCAGTGGGGGAAGTTGCTCACGCAGGTGTACATGGCGCTAATCGTATGGCCAGTAATTCACTGTTAGAATGTATTGTCTTTGCCAAAGCTTGTGCTCACCATATTAACCAACAAACCTTAGTATCACAGTATCCAAATTTTGATAATTGGGATGCATCCAGAGCAAGCCTATCCAAAGAAAAGGTGGTGGTTTCACACTTATGGGATGAGATACGTCGTATCATGTGGAACTTTGTTGGCATCGTACGTAGCAACAAGCGATTACACTTGGCAGAAATGCGTCTTGCACAAATTCAAACTGAGGTCGATGAATACTATCACCTTTACCTAATTTCGAGTGATTTAATCGAGCTTAGAAACCTGATTACAACCGCTAAAATCATCGTTCAATCCTCAATTTCAAGAACAGAAAGTCGTGGTTTGCATTACAATGAAGACTACCCAAACACATCTAAAACTATCAAAAATACTATAATAAAATTATGATTTTACCTATTCTTCACTATCCTGATGTCCGCCTACGTACCGTAGCTAAACCAGTTGAGACGGTGGATGACACTATTAAAACATTGGTAAAAGACATGTTTGAAACCATGTATCAGGCTCCAGGTATTGGCCTTGCTGCCACACAAATTGATCATCATCAGCGTATTATTGTCATTGATATTTCCGATGAAAAAAATCAGCCCTTGTGTTTGATCAATCCAGAAATCATCGAAAAAGACGGTGAAATTGATTGGGAGGAAGGCTGTCTTTCAGTTCCAGATTACTATCAATGTGTGAAGCGCGCTAATCATATCAAAGTACGTGCGCTCAACCAACAAGGTAAAACCTTTGAAATCGAAGCAGATGAGCTACTTGGTGTTTGTATTCAGCATGAAATTGATCATTTAGATGGCATTTTGTTTATCGACCATCTATCCAAACTCAAGCAAAAACGTCTGCTCGAAAAAACCAAAAAAGTAATCAAATATTAATCAGTTCAAGGTGAGCAGCGCGATGATAAAGGAACTTAAGCCAAACTTTTATTCTTTGTGTTGTTTTATTTGATATATGAATAACCATACTTGTATAAAACGCCTTATGAATACAAAGTCTGGCGTTGTCGTGAATTACCACAGTTATTCACCTTGGACTAAATAGTGTCCATTCAAATTGGTGATCACCAATTAAAGTCTCAAGTGTTACTTGCTCCGATGGCAGGTACCAGTGACAAGCCTTTTCGTAGTATTTGTCGCGCACAAGGTGCCGCACTTACCACTTCGGAAATGGTGGTTATTCAACACCATCTACTCAATACCAATAAATCTAAACATCGCCTTGATTTTTCCGGAGAGCCTGCACCCATTAGTATTCAAATTGCTGGCTCAGAAGCTGATGAATTGGCTTATTCCGCCAAACAAGCACTGGCGTTTGGCGCTGATATTATTGACATCAATATGGGCTGCCCTGCCAAAAAAGTTTGCAAAAAATCTGCAGGATCAGCACTCATGCAAGATGAATCCTTGGTTAAAGATATTCTTACAGCGGTGGTAAGCGCTGTTGATATTCCTGTGACTTTGAAAATGCGCACAGGTTGGAATGTCACCAATAAAAATGCCCCTACCATTGCCAAAATAGCCGAAGACGCAGGTATTCAAATGCTCAGTGTTCATGGTCGCACACGTGAAGGCAAATACAATGGCATGGCAGAATACGACACCATTAGAAAAGTTAAATCAAGTGTCAATATTCCTGTGATTGCTAATGGCGACATAACCTCAGCCAAAAAGGCCGAGCTGGTTCTCGACTATACGCTTGCTGATGGGGTGATGGTTGGCAGAGCTACACAAGGCAACCCCTGGATTATTCATGAGATTGAACATTACCTAAAAACCGGAAAAAAATCAGCAGATATTCCACTTGATGTTAAAAAACAAACGATTTTAGGCCATATTACTCAAATTCATCAATTTTATGGAGAAAAATTAGGCACTCAGTTGTCCAGAAAGCATATTTTTTGGTATGCTACTCACCTTGACAAAGAAAGTGGTCAATCCTTCTGGAAGAAAGTGAATAAAATCACTGATCACAAATTGCAATACCAACTACTTGAGGAGTTTTTACAGCCATTATGAATTCGACAGATTTACCCGCTTGCATTTATGCAAAACTTGATCGCTATTTTGAGCAGCTCAATGGCGAGTCAACTTCTGGCGTATATAAAATGGTCATGCAAGAAACTGAATCAGTCACCATCAAATTTATTTTAGACATGGTTGGGCAAAATCAAAGCGAAGCTGCGAGAATCTTAGGTGTGAACCGTGGTACTTTAAAGAAAAAAATCGAACTTTATAAACTTTAGCCTACACACCTCATTTAGTCCAAATTCCAATAACCTCCCATTAACTTTAAAAATATTTTGAGAAATCAATCAGTATCTCTTTAATATTTTTTCTTTACTAATAGCAAGTTATCTTTATCAGAAATTGTCATACCCACCTAGAGTAGACTATAATAATTCTCTTAATTTAGACCTAATCATAAAAAATAAAAATGGCTATACAACGCGCTCTAATCAGTGTTTATAACAAAACTGGTGTCATCGAACTTGCTCAAGCTTTGACAAACAAAAATATCGAAATTCTTTCAACTGGTGGCACAGCTAAGCTCTTGGCTGACAACAACATTCCAGTTATTGAGGTATCAGATTACACCGGCTTTCCTGAGATGATGGCGGGTCGTGTTAAAACTTTAAATCCAAAAATCCATGGCGGCATTCTTGCGCGTCGCGGACTTGATGAGGGTGTGATGGCCGAGAATGATATCAACCCAATTGATTTGGTGGTGGTTAATCTCTACCCTTTCCAAGCAGTCACTGCTAACCCTGATTGCACACTAGAAGAGGCGATTGAAAATATTGATATTGGCGGCCCTGCTATGCTCAGATCAAGTGCCAAAAATCATGCATCCGTAACCGTAGTGGTGGATGTATCTGATTATCAAACAGTGATCGATGAAATCAATTCAAATGCTGACACCACACTTGAAACTCGCACCAAGCTAGCACTTAAAACTTTTGAGCACACAGCACAATATGATGGCGCTATCGCCAACTACCTAGGTAAGGGCGAGAATGGTTTTTCTAACACCATGAACCTACAGTTTAATAAAGTACAATCTATGCGCTATGGCGAGAACCCACATCAAAATGCTGCTTTTTATGTTGAGAACAATATTTCTGAGGCTTGTGTAGCTTCATCAACCCAGTTTCAAGGTAAAGAAATGTCATTCAATAATATGGCCGATGCAGATGCCGCCCTAGAATGTGTGCGTAGTTTTGATGAGCCGGCGTGTGTGATTGTCAAGCATGCTAACCCTTGTGGTGTTGCCATTCGAGCTAATATTTTTGATGCATATGACGATGCATTTAAAACCGATCCAACTTCGGCTTTTGGTGGCATTATTGCTTTTAATCGCAACTTAGATAAAGACACTGCACAAACCATTATTGATCGTCAGTTTGTTGAGGTGATTATTGCACCAAGTGTTGATGATGACGCTAAAGAGGTCTTATCAACTAAGAAAAATGTACGTGTTCTAGAATGTGGTGCTTTGACCAAAGCACAACCATCACGCGACTTTAAGCGTGTCACAGGCGGCCTACTTGTACAAGACAAAGACCTTGGGTCAATCACTGAAGATGACATCAAGTGTGTCAGCGATATTCAACCAACTGATGAACAATTAAACGACCTGATGTTTGCTTGGAAAGTGGCGAAAACCGTTAAATCTAATGCAATCGTTTATGTCAAAAATCAGATGACGATTGGTGTTGGCGCTGGCCAAATGTCACGTGTTTACTCTGCCAAAATTGCTGGCATTAAAGCGGCTGATGAAGGCTTTGTGGTTGAAGGTTCAGTGATGGCATCAGATGCATTCTTTCCATTCCGTGACGGCATTGATGCCGCAGCACAAGCGGGTATTAAAGCCATTATCCAGCCGGGTGGCTCAATGCGTGATAATGAAGTGATTGAAGCAGCTAACGAACACGGCATTGCGATGGTGTTTACCGGTATGCGCCACTTTAAGCATTAAAAACTTCTTGAAAAACAACTTTAAGACCTTTTCTTAAAGTTGCTTCATCTTTGGCATAATTAATACGAATACATTGGTGTTGGTGTGGCCAGTTATCATCCATACCAATAAAAAAGTTATGCCCAGGGATGATGTAAACACCTTTGGCTTTAAGTTTTTGATACAGTTCTTCTGAAGTGATTTTCAAGTCTGGAAACCACAGCCACATAAAAAATGCACCTTCGAGTTTGTGTAATTTGGTATTGCTATCACCAAACACTTCATTGAACAGCTCAACAGCAATATCTGCTTTGGCTTGATAATAGGGTTTAATCACATTACTAGTAAGCGCGATTAATTCCCTATCTTTGATCATTCGAGTAAGCAAGCTTGGGCCAACACTGCTAGGTGCTAATGTCATGACACCATTCATTCTGCTGAGGGCCTGAATGGTGTCATGATTAGCAATCACAATGCCGGTTCTTACACCTGGCAAACCAAGCTTTGAAAGAGACATACACAAAATGGTATTTTCATTCCAACTCAGTGTTACATCAGTATAAATCGCCCCTGGAAATGGCTGACCATAAGCATTGTCAACAATCAATGGAATATTATTGGCTTGAGCAATACTGTCTAACTTTGCTAATTCACCATCAGTAATCACGTTGCCGGTTGGGTTGGTTGGGCGTGATACACAAATAACGCCAATGTCTTCTTGATTAAGTGTTTTCTCTAGTTTGTCAAAATCAATTTGGTATTTGAATTGCTGATTATCAAGCTCATGAATTTCAGGCTTAACAGCAATGAGCATATCTTCAGACAAGCCTTGATCAGCATAACCAATGTATTCAGGCGACAAAGGCAATAAGACTTTCTTTTTTGCACCATCCGACATCTCGCCAGCAAACAGATTAAACAGTGAAAAAAAGCTGCTCTGCGAGCCATTAGTAATGGCAATATTGTCCTTATCTAGACTCCATCCACAATAATCATTCAGCATTTCAACCAAAGCCTCGATAAATACCTCTGAGCCTTGTGGGCCGTCGTAATACCCTAACATCTGATCGACACCAGAATCATCAATCAATTTTTGTAACTCGCCCACGAAAACTTCATGTGCTTCGGGTATCAGTGCAGGATTGCCACCACCCAACATAACAATGTCTTTATTATCGCCATGATTAGCCTTACCCAAATCATCCATCAGCTGGGTAATGCCAGAATAACGAGTAAATTTTTTACCAAATTTTGAGTATTTTTGATCCATTGACTTATTTTATGCAAATACCAGCGAGTTTTATAAGTATAAACACACTTAACTATAGATTAAAATAATGGTTTACTACAAACACTTTCAACATGAGTATAGAGAAAATTACCGCCTTTCCAGAAATCACTTTTGCTGTTATTGAAGGCGATAATGTTGCTTCCATTACCCAAGGATATTACGATATTGATAAAGTAACGGAGCACATACAAACCTGTATTGGCATGGTTAGAAGGTACGAAAAAATGGGTTATTATAATTTAGCCAAACCTGAATTTATCAGTGAAGTTATCACCACTTTTACCAATTTAGAAGTCAGTAAAAAAGATGTTATTCGCGCCAATAACTTTATGGAAATTACTGGCTACAAAGAATGTAATCGCGTTTGGCAGCTACCTGACGAGATGAAAGTACAAGCCTCAGCAATGCTAAAAGGCTTCTACATTACTTACGACACCGTTAAATGGGAAGATTTTAGTGTTGAGCCGATTGAAGATGATGGCTAAAGTTTTAAGACAAAATCCTAACTCTAAATGATCTACCTTTAAGCTTATCATTACTAATTTTCTTGAGTGCAACTTTCACCAATTCTGAGCTCACCGCCACATACGACCAATTACTCGACACAGTAATCTTACCGATCTTGTCGCCCGGTATACCGCCCTCGCCTGTGAGCCCGCCCACAATATCACCAGGGCGAAGTTTCTGCTTTTTACCACCATCAATTTTAAGTGTGGTCATTTCAGGCTTTTTAATGGGCTTATCTAAGTAGCTCTCGCTCGGTAGTGGATCGGCAAAATGCTCGGCATCAACACCAAGCTCTAAGGCGTTAATTTTTTGAGTTTCACGGTCACCATACAAAGTACAAGCAATACCACTACGCCCCGCTCTTCCGGTACGGCCAATACGATGTACGTGCACCTCTGGATCATGTGCAATGTTAAAATTAATGACCATATCGAGTGCATCAATGTCTAAGCCTCTAGCTGCCACATCCGTCGCCACTAAAACTGACACACTTCTATTAGAAAAACGAATCAGGGCTTGGTCACGCTCTCGCTGATCAAGATCGCCATGAATGGCAAGCGCATAAAAACCATAATAAATCAGCTCATCAGCCACGGCTTGCGTATCAATTTTGGTATTACAAAACACCAAGGCAGAATCTGGCTTATGCTTGGCCAACAACAGTCTTAAAGCAAGCATACGATCATCAGCATTATTGGCCTTATGAAAGTATTGCTTAATGGTGCTTTCTTCATGGGTCGACGGTGCATTCACCATGAGTGGCTGGCTCATCACACGAGCAGAAATATTGGCGATTTCATCAGGGAATGTTGCACTGAATAATAAGGTTTGGCGCTTAACAGGAATCTTTTCAATAATCTGATCAATGGTATCTTGAAAACCCATGTCAAGCATACGATCAGCCTCGTCCAATACCAATGTATCAATATGATCAAGCTTGAGTGTGCCTTTACGTAAGTGCTCTTCAATACGCCCCGGCGTACCAACCACAATATGTACGCCGTGCTCTAATGAGCCGATCTGTGGGCCAAACGGTGCACCACCACAAAGTGTTAAAACCTTGATGTTATGAATGGCTCTAGCGAGTTTTCGAATCTCACTGGCTACTTGATCAGCCAGCTCACGCGTTGGGCACAAAACAATCGATTGAGCTTTAAAAGATTTGACATTGAGCTTTTGTAACAAGCCTAAGCCAAACGCTGCCGTCTTGCCCGAGCCTGTTTTACCTTGGCCAATAACATCCTTGCCCGCTAAAATCGCCGGCAAGCTTAGTTGCTGAATTGGGGTCATTGACTCGTAGCCCAATGTGGCCAAATTATTTAATAAATCAGGATGCAAATCCAGTGAAGAAAAATCAGTTGAGCTCAAAATAACCACCTTAAAAAATTAACTTTGAATAAAGTTAAAGACATGAATTTTACTTTAACCCAATCATGCTACACCTGTTTAAACAGGTATTTATCACTTTATTTAAAAAATAAAGTTGAATATCTATCATTTAGAAGGTGATAATAATAATTGTCTGTTGTGTATGTGGTTGACTATATCCCCTGAGCCGATAAATAAACAAATAAGGAGATGAGATAGCTTACTATTGAGCAAGCCCACCTCGAAGTGGGAAGCCTGCGGTAATCTTCAAACTTCCGCCTTGAGCCTTCTTGGTTCAGGTTTCTTTCAGCGCAACACAATGGATCCTTCTTATTTCTTATTTTTAGCACTTCAGTTATAATCCATACCATGAAGACGCTTAGACAATCCATCCGCACCCAAAGACGCTCAATTTCTGCGCCTGATCGCGATAAATTTGCCAAGCAATTATTATCTCAAGTCCAAAAATTGGCCAATTTTAAAAATGGACAAAAAATCGGCCTTTATTTACCCAATGATGGCGAAATTGACCCGAAATACCTACAAAACTTGCTAAAAAAACAAGAAATAAGCACTTATTTACCTATATTAGTCGATAAAAGCCTTAAATTTGCAAAAATTGGAGAAAAATTTAAAAAAAATCAATACGGTATTTTAGAGCCTATTTCTACTGATATTATTGGTGCAGAGCAGCTCGATATATTATTTATGCCACTGGTTGGCTTTGATAAAAACAAAAATCGCATTGGTATGGGTGGTGGCTATTACGACCGTACTTTGGCATTTAAAAAATCCCAAAAAATGGTTAAAAATCCCAAGCTTTACGGTTTAGCATTTGACTGTCAACAAGTTGACAAACTGGATGTACAAGATTGGGATGTGCCACTCGACGCAATTATTACGCCAAGCAAAATTTATTAAAAGTGAGTGGCAACGAGCGATCTTGGCTTGCTTGTTAAGTATTTTCAGTTGGCCATTCATCATATTGAGGCACACCTTCTGGAATAACTTCCCAAGTTGATTTTGAACCAACAAAAATATGCCTTCCTATTTCTATCTTTGGGTCGCCTTCTACACAACCTAGAGTAACACCCATTACCTCGCCTTTATTTGTACCGCAAAGCGTTGACCCGCATTTACTACAAAATTGTACCCCATCTCCAGTCTTTGACTCATAGGTGGATAGTAAATTTTCACCTGATAACCATGAGAAGTCATCTGGGTTTATACGTGCAAATGCCGATGCCTGTGAACTAAATGCCTTTCTGCACATTGAGCAATGACACGATATTGCGTCTTTCAATGCGCCATCGATTTTGTATTTAATCGACCCGCAAAAACATGAACCATTTATTACCACTAGGCAATCTCCTTATATGCTTTTTTGTACTAATTCATTATCCATATTTATATCTTCTAACGTCGCGCTTCGCAGAGCATCCGACTGAAAGCGCCTTGTTAGGAGCCTTTTAATAATTCTTTCGATTCAAAGATAGTTATAACTTTTTCTGGATTTTCCACAGTAAATCCAATACATCTCCACTTATTATGTAAATTAATAATAAATATCTTATCCCGACTTGGTCTTTTTTTCATCACGAGGGAACCATCTCTTGAAGTCACCAGACCCATGAATTCTATACTTTCCATTCAATAATGTTGGTTCTGTTATTTCGATACTTTCTATATCAGACCAATTAATTTATTTCTTCCCTAGTGGAAAATAGTAAACTCGAAAAAGGATAGTTTCACTGGTTATTTCGACCAGCTTATCTGAATAAAGGATTTATTTATTCATATTTACTCCTAACTATTTATTATTCGCCACTATTGTACCTATATCCTAGATATTGACATCAATTCATACATAAATTGCAACTTTTCAGCATGAATACGTTAGTTATGCCCTACTTATAGTGCTGTATTGCATGTATTAAAACAAAATATATAATATTTTGTGTTTTAGGAATTGCCCAGTGCGTGCTTTTGTAAGAATGATTTGAGCTGTGGATTGTCGTTGATGATGTTCATGCCAAAGCCTCGAAGCCATCTTAGTGGTTCGTTGTTTTCTTTATAGATCCAATTTAGCCCTCTCATGGTTTTTGCCATCAGTTCGTTGTCGAGTCTGCGGGCTCTGGCGTATTTTCTTAGTGTTAAATAATCCCCTAACTTCTGATTATGTTCAACTAATTGGGTTGATAATTCACTAACGTCTGAAAAACCCAAATTAACACCTTGGCCAGCGAGCGGATGAATGTTGTGCGCTGCATCGCCAATGAGTGCCAAACTTTCTTTTACATAGTCCTTAGCGCTGCGCTCAATCAGTGGAAAGGCTTGGATGTCGCTAAGCACTTCAAACTCGCCAAAACGATACTCCACTGCTGCTGCTAATCGCTGAGCGAATGCTGGCTTATCTAGTGCCATCAGCTCGTCAGCTAGGTGGTTTTCTGCTGACCAAACAATAGAGGCTTGATGCTCGCTCAATGGCAAAAGTGCGACAATACTATCAGATAAAAATCGTTGCCAAATGGTGTTATTAAAGCCTTTTTCTGATTTAATATTACAAACAATGGCTTTTTGTTGATAGTTGTTTTCACTAAAATCAATGTTTGCTAAGCTTCGAATGCGTGATCGAGCGCCGTCTGCGCCAATCAGCAGTTGGCAATCTAAAGATTGATTGTTGTTTAGTTGTACTTGGTAGCCCGCTGGTGTTTTTTTAATGTCCTCGAGTTTGGCACTGATAAACTCAACATTGGTTTTTTCCAGCGCTTCGAACAAAGCTGATTGAATGGCATCATTCTCAATAATATGGCCTAAATGAGATAAGTTTTCATCCTTGGCGTGGAAATCTAGCATGCCATGGGAATTTTGATCCCACACTTGAGTATGAGAAAAAGCATGCTTGCGTTTAATCAAACCCCATGCATTAATCTCTTTTAACAATTGCTCCGAGGCTGGGGTAATGGCGCTTACACGTGTATGAAAATTATCATTTAGTACTGGGTTTGGATTGTTGGGTTCAATAATGGCAATTTTATAATCAGTTTTTGCCATCGATAAAGCAAAAACTTGGCCTACCATACCGCCACCCACTACGACAATGTCGTAACTCACTCAGCTTCCCCAGCGATTGTCATCTGATTAATCAGTACAGAGCCGGCCTTTAAATTACTACGTTGATCAATATCGTTGCCCACATACTCAATGCCTAGCAACATATCTTTAAGATTGCCGGCAATGGTAATACCAGATACTGGATATTGAATTTCACCATTTTCTATCCAAAATCCTGTCGCCCCTCGAGAATAATCACCCGTGGTGCTGTTTACCCCTTGCCCCATAAGCTCGGTCACCACTAGGCCTTTACCCATGGCTTTAATCATTGCCTCTATACCGCCATCAAAATTAGCAGTGACATTAACATTGTTAGTGCCGCCTGCATTGGCAGTGGTCTTGAGCCCGAGTTGGTTGGCTGAATATTGCCCCATTACATAGCTTCTAACTCGACCATCTTTAACAAAATATTGCTCACGCTTGAGCACGCCGTCACGATCAAAAGCTTTAGCACCCAATGTTTTTTTTGCAAAGGGTTGTTCAAGCAAACTCAAACCTTCTGGGATAACAATTTTATCGATACTGTTTAATAAAAAAGTCGATTTTTTATATTGGCTTGAACCACCTAAGGCACCCAGTAGATGTGCAAACAATCCACCTGATAAACGCGAGGTAAAAATAACTGGACATTTTTGTGATGTGAGCGGTCTTGCGCCAAGTTTTTGTTGTGCCAATAGTGCCACCTTCATGCCTACTTGCTCTGGCGATTCTAAATCATTCGCATCAAGCACTGTGGTGTACTCATAGGCTGTTTGCATATCGTCACCACGCTTTGCAATTAAAGAACAATTGAGCGAATGACGCGTGCTACTTTGCATGGAGATTAATCCATTAGAATTAGCGTATAAGCCTTCGCCTTGAAAGCTAGAAACTTCTGCACCTTCTGAATTATCAATTTCATTTTGCTCTAGGCCGATTTCCTCGCAGGCTTTAGCCAGGTCAATACTGTGCTGTGCGTCCAGGGCCCAAGGATGGTAGAGATCTAAATCAGGCGCATTAAATGCCATTAAGTCTTTCGGCGCCAAACCATTAAAGGGATCTTCTTGCGTATATTTTGCAATCAAACAAGCGGATTCAATAGTTTTATTTAGGCTGTCTTTACTTAAGTCAACGCTTGAAGCGTGGCCTTTTTTTTGCCCTAAAAAAACATTAATCTCAAAACTTTTATCTAGATAATGTTGCAAAGTTTCCACTTCACCAAGCCTAACTGCAGTCGACACGCCAGAGCTTGATCCTAGTGATATTTCATAATCACTAACCTTGTATTGCTTGAGCAACTCGATGGCTAATTGTGCAGTTTGTTCTAAAGATGACATAGGCTAAATTTTACTACTTTATACCAAGCAATCTAAGTCAGTTGGTTGTAGAAATTTACTTTGTTGTGAATGCTTGTATCTATCATTGAATTTTAGTAACTTCCAATAAATGCAATCTGCGTGAATCTGTTTTTAACACCTTGAAATTAAAGCCTTGTAAGTCGATCTCGCTCATTTGTTCTGGTAAGTAGGTAAAGCCTGAAACTACAAATCCAGCAATGGTATCAACATCTCCAGCTTCGAGTGACGCTTCAAAAAATTCATTAAATTCTTCTAAAGGGGTATTGGCTTTAAGTAAATAACGACCTTCACCAAAATCAATAATGTTGTCTTCTTCAAAATCGTGCTCATCTTCAATTTCACCCACAATTTGCTCAAGCACATCTTCAAGCGTGACCAAACCGGCAATCTCTCCATACTCATCCATCACAATGGCCATGTGTGAACGTTTTTGCTGGAAATCTCGTAGTAATGCACCCAAGGTTTTACTCTCTGGCACCAAAATAGCGGGGCGTAAATATTCTTTATAGCTAAATTCTTTTTTCTGATTACTGACTAAATGACCGAGTAAGTCTTTTGCTAAAATAACACCTTGTACTTTGTCTTCTTGTGCGTTTAATACAGGGAATCTTGAATGTGCAGATTTCACCATTACCGCAAGCAAATCCTTGGTTGAAATGTCGTGCTGAATCAACACCATTTTGGTCTTTGGCACCATGACATCGCGTACTTCTAAATTTTCAAGCTGCATGGTTCCCTCGACAAGGGATCGAGAGTGTGAGTCAATGGCGTGGCTCTCCTCTGCTTCTTTTAAAGCTTGCAGTAATTCATCGCTAGAGCTGATTGGAGAATGGAAAAATTGTTTTTTTAATCTTTGTAATAAAGACAATGTCGAGGGAGGTTGTTCTTCTTTCATTTAATATTAATTGATTGTTAGGTCGGCCATTATACCAAAAATCAGGATTTTTTACCACCACGCATGGCTTTTCCTTCTGCGGCACGCTCTTTGCGTACTTGTTTTGGATCGGCAATCAGTGGTCGATAGATCTCAACCCGATCTTTTTCCCGCAAAACTGTGTCCAGTTTAGCAATTTTTCCAAAAATTCCGGTTTTGTCCTTAGATAAATCGATCTGAGGATAAGTGTCAATAATGCCAGATAACTCAATGGCTTGTTTGAGTGTAGTGCCTTCGTCTACCTCTAGTTCGAGTAGTGTTTGTTTTTTTTCCAAGGCGTAGGCAACTTCAATTAGCATCGCATAATTGTTGCGCTTGTAGAAAATCAAGCGTACCTTCATAAATAGCACGGCCAGTAATCGCACCTATAATGCCGTGGTGTGCCTCAAGCAATAAATTAGAAATATCGTCTATATTGGTAATACCGCCTGAGGCAATAATTGGAATTGAGGTTTGTTTAGCCAAATCAGCGGTGGCCTCGACATTCACCCCCTGCATCATGCCATCACGAGCAATATCGGTATAAACAATGGAGCTCACACCATCTTGCTCAAACTTCTTAGACAACTCAACCACATGTAAATCTGTTTGCTTGGCCCAGCCTTCAGTAGCAACTAGGCCATTATTTGCATCCAAGCCTACGATCACTTTACCCGGGAATTCACGACACAGTTCTGATACAAATTCAGGATGTGTTACTGCCATGGTGCCAATAATCAAATAACTGACACCTGCCTCAATATAAGTATTGGCAATCTGCATATTACGAATACCGCCGCCAATTTGTACTGGTAAATCAGGGAAGGCTTTGGTGATTTCAGTCACGCTGGTTGCATTAATTGGTTTTCCTTCAAAGGCACCATTAAGATCTACCAAGTGTAAGCGTTTTGCACCTTGATTCACCCATTGAGCGGCCATTTCAGCTGGGTTGTCAGAAAACACCGTGGTGTCATCCATCAATCCTTGTCTTAAGCGTACACATTGGCCATCTTTTAAATCAATTGCAGGAATAATAATCATAGTTTTATCAATGTTTATGCGTTGTGTCGACGATAACCGATCGCCTCAATTAAATGTTGTTTGTTGACCACCTCACTGTCGTCAATATCAGCAATGGTTCTAGCGACCTTGAGTACTCGATGAAAAGCCCTGGCTGAAAGTTGCAATTTATCAATCACATCTTCTAATAATTGGATATTTTCCTTATTCAAAGAGACTATTTTTTCTACTTCATCAGGTGTAAGCTGATCATTAGATTTTCCCTGTCTGTCTAACTGCTTATTATAAGCACTTAGCACTCTGGCGCGTATGGTTTCACTGTTTTCTGTCTTTACACTGCTCTGATCCAACAAAATCTCTTTAGGCAATGGTGGTACATCTAACACCATATCAATACGATCTAAAAGTGGGCCAGATATTTTCGAATGGTATTTATCAATTTGATCTTCAGTACAATGGCATTTAGCTGTACCATCGCCAAAATGCCCGCAAGGGCAAGGATTCATAGCACCAATCAACTGAAAATTGGCAGGAAATGTGGTCTGTTGTGCAGCGCGTGACAAATGCACTTCGCCATTTTCTAAAGGCTGTCTCAATGCTTCAAGCACATGGCGTGGAAATTCAGGAAGCTCATCTAAAAACAACACACCTTCATGTGCTAATGATATTTCACCAGGTTTCGGGCTGGCGCCACCACCCACTAAAGCCACTGCTGAAGAGGAATGATGTGGCGATCTAAAAGGTCGTGTTTGCAAATCATTTGTACTCAATGGTTTGTTTGCAACCGAATAAATCGCTGCTCGTTCTAGTGCTTTCTCAGTGGTTAATGGCGGCATAATTGAAGGCAGCCTTTCAGAAAGCATGGTTTTTCCTGACCCTGGTGGGCCAATGAGCAAAATATTGTGCCCACCAGCAGCGGCAATTTCTAATGCACGCTTGGCATGATATTGCCCCTTAACTTGAGAAAAATCTTTATCATAAATCGCTGTTTTTTGAATGCTGGACGATGGTGTTTTAACCTCAGATACGCCTTGTAAAAAACCACAAACTTCTAATAAATGCTGGCAAGGGAAGATAGAAGCCCCTTCTACTAAAGCGCCTTGATTGTAGTTTTCTTTTGGAATGATTAAAGCGTGATTATTATTTTTAGCTTCAACAATAGCAGGCAACAAACCTTCGGTTGGTCGCAATAAACCATCTAGCCCTAACTCACCAAAAAATTCGAACTCAGCAATATCAAGCTTTGGCTTAAGCTGCCCCGAAGCAACCAATACACCTAAAGCAATTGGCAAATCATAACGACCGCCACTCTTAGGTAAATTGGCTGGTGCTAAACTTACTGTAATGCGTTGATTGGGGAATTTAAATTTAGAATTCATCAATGCACTTCGTACTCGATCTTTAGATTCTTTTACCGCACCCTCTGGTAAACCAACAATAGCAAAGCTTGGCAACCCACCGGAAATATGCACTTCGATCGTTACTAATGGGGCGTCCATGCCGGTTGATGCTCGAGTAAAAATTTTAGCCAGTTGACTCATACTGCCTCTAGTTCTTCTAGACTCCATCTAGGCCTGATGGTGATTTCATTGCCGGCAGTCACATAACCTTGAGTCAATCTTAAGTGCCCTGCAAGGGCGATCATCGCACCATTGTCTGTGCAGAATTCTTGTCGCGGATAAAAAACTTTGATATCTAGTTTTTTGCCCATTTCATTTAAAACCTTACGCAAGGATTGATTAGCGCTCACGCCGCCTGCCACCACTAAGGTTGAATATTTCGTTTGTTCTAACGCGCGCCGACACTTAATCATCAGGGTTTGTGTGGCAGCTACTTCAAAAGCTTTGGCAATATCGGCTTTTTGTTCTGGATACTTGGCAAAGGTATTGCGTGCAAAAGTCTTAAGACCGCTAAAACTAAAATCTAATCCTGGACGATTGATCATTGGCCTTGGGAATTTAAATTGAGTCTCATCGCCCTGCTCAGCCAATGCCGCTAGTGCTGGCCCACCTGGATAACCCAAACCCAAAATCTTGGCTGTTTTGTCAAAAGCCTCGCCCACAGCGTCGTCTAGTGATTCTCCAAGAATTTGATATGCACCAATACCCTTAACATCAACCAACATCGTATGCCCGCCAGAAACTAACAACGCTACACATGGAAATTCTGGCTGAATATCTTCCAATAATGGTGCTAATAAGTGCCCTTCCATATGATGTACCGCTAAAGCAGGAATATTAAGACTCCAAGCCAAACTTTTGGCAATAGATGAGCCTACCAATAATGCGCCGGCCAAACCTGGGCCAGCCGTATAAGCAATACCACTGACATCACTTAACGCCATACCCGCTTCAGATAAGACGGATTTGATTAAAGGGACGGTGCGCTGAATATGATCACGTGATGCCAATTCTGGCACCACACCACCATACTCTGCATGCATTTCTACTTGAGAAAAAAGCTGGTGTGCGATTAAACCTCGATCTGATGAATATAGCCCAACGCCGGTTTCATCACAAGAGCTTTCGATACCTAATGTAACAAATGCTTTAGTGCTCACTATTTGATTCGCCTAAATAGACTTTTTTCACATCCTTGTTAGATAAGATTTCTACTTTGTTACCTTTGGCAATGATTTGTCCATCATTAAGCACATATGAATAATCACAAGTGTCTAGCATTTCCCGATAGTTATGGTCGGTAATGAGTACGCCAATGCCTTTATCTCTGAGATGATAAATAATTTGTTGAATATCAGCCACTGATATAGGGTCAACACCGGCAAAAGGTTCATCTAACAAAATAAATTTTGGGTCTGTTGCTAATGCTCTGGCAATTTCCACTCTACGTCTCTCTCCACCAGACAGGCTTAAGCCATCAATATGACGAATGTGTCCGATATTAAATTCAACCAATAATTCTTCTAGTCGGTGTTTTCTTTGCTTGCGTTTCAACTTAGAATTAAGCTCTAAAACCGCCATAATATTATCTTCAACTGAGAGTTTTCTAAAAATAGAAGGCTCTTGAGGTAGATACCCCAAACCAAGCTTAGCACGCTTGTGCATTGGTAATTTACTCACTTTATGCTGGTTAATAAATACCTGACCTTTGTCGGCTCTGATTAAGCCACAAGCAATATAAAAGCATGTGGTCTTGCCTGCACCATTTGGGCCTAACAAGCCTACAATTTCGCCCGCTCTTACTTTAAAAGAAACATCACTCACGACTTCACGTTGAGCGTATTTTTTTTGAATATTTTGAACGATTAAAGCGTTTTCTTTCATAAATTAACAGCGCATGATTTGAGCATTTTATCTTACCCTAAATTAAACGAATTTGTTCAGAGCTATAAGCCTCAATCAACGTACTATCTGTGGCTATTAATAGCGCACCTTGTTCATTAATGCCTCGAGCGATACCAACGATATTTTTACCTTTATATTTGAGCTCTAACGCCCTACCTAACAAGTAGTCATACTGTCGCCATTGATTTTGAAATGCTTGAAGCCCTTGTTGTTCAAATAACTGGCAATATTTCAAAAAATGATTGATTATTTTTTCATGTAAGCCTACCAAATTAGGTAAAGTTGAGCAAATTTTTGATAGGTCGATCCACGCCGTTTCACATTCAAAATCTGCACCTAACTGATGATTCAATCCTAGACCTATTACTATAGATTGCTGATCATTTTGTACACTGTTTTCAATCAAGATACCGGCAATCTTTTGGTCTTTAAAATATACATCATTCGGCCATTTAAGCTTCAGATGATTAATATGATATTCATTTTCAAGCACATCAATTACCGACAGACCAATTGCCAAACTAAGGCCATTTAAAGCAACACCGACAGAAAACGGATAACGTAACGACAACAAAACACTGCTGTCTTTTTTACTCAACCACTGACGCCGATATTGCCCCTTGCCAGCTGTTTGCTCTCTGGCAATACAAATCTGAATATTGGCAGAGGCAGGAAGATTGATTAAATAATCATTGGTACTGGTTGTAGACTCTAAAATAAAGCATTCAATATTGTTAGACAAACGTTTTATTAAAGCAGAGTAGTCAGACACGTGATATTCTTTGATAAAATAACTTAATTAATTTTACACCTAAACTATTTATGAAATTAGCGCTCGGTGTTGAGTACTTAGGCACAAATTTTCACGGTTGGCAGTTGCAAAAATCTGGCATTCGTACTGTTCAACAAGTGGTTGAAGAGGCATTGTCTAGTATTGCTGATCAGCCTATTCGTGTATTTTGCTCTGGCAGAACTGATGCTGGCGTCCATGCTATCGAGCAAGTGATTCATTTTGAAACTGATGTAATTCGAGAAGACAAAGCCTGGCTATTTGGTGGTAATGCTAACCTGCCTCATGATGTAAATTTCAAATGGGTTAAGCAGGTTAATGATGATTTTCATGCTCGTTTTAATGCCTATGCCAGACAATACCATTACAAAATTCACAATACACCGGTACGCTCTGCACTAACTGGCGCTCATACACTTTGGGAGCCAAGAAAACTAGACATAACAGCCATGAGTACCGCAGCTGAATATTTATTTGGTGAGCATGATTTTTCTAGCTTTAGGGGTAGTTTATGCCAGGCAAAATCTCCGATCAAAACCATTGAATTTATTAAATTGACTCAAGATAATAATGAGATCTTACTCGATATTAAAGCCAATGCATTTTTGCATCATATGGTGCGTAATATCGTTGGCACGCTACTTAAAGTGGGTAGAGGTGAAAAAACCATTGAGTGGGTTAAAGAAGTATTGGATGCAAAAGACAGGAAACGCGCTGGTGCCACTGCTGAGCCACAAGGACTGTATTTTGTAAAAGCGTTTTATAAATCTGTCTAAATTAAAAAACAATACTCATCATTAACATCATTACCACAATAAATAATATTGTCATAACACCACCAGCTTTAATGAAATCTGCCACCTTGTAACCACCCGGGCCCATAATCAAGGCATTAACTTGGTGAGTAGGAATTAAGAATGAATTTGAAGTTGCAATAGCTACGGCTAGTGCATATATCGCAGGATCGGCGCCCACCTGAATCGCAATATTAACAGCAATTGGAACAAGTAATATTGTCGCACCGACATTCGACATTACCAAAGTAAAGAAGGTTGCCAATATAACAATCGAAGTTAAGATCACCCAAGGCGCCATGTCACCAACAACTTTAACGGTTTCTTGCGCAATCCAAAGTGCAGTGCCTGTTTTAGAAACTGCCAAACCTAGAGGAATTAAACTCGCCAATAGGAAAACAGTTTTCCATGAAACCGCTCTATAGGCCTCCTCAATTTTAATCACATTTGTTAAAATCATGCCCAGCGCACCAGTCAATAATGCGATTGACAGTTTAATATCAGTAAACAACACCAAGAACAACGCCAATGCAAAAAACACGCCTGCCCATTTTATTTTTTCAGGGCGGGACTCTTCTTGCCTAGGGTATTCAGATGTTACAACAATAAAATCCTGGTTGTTTTGTAGGCGCTCTAAATCTCCCCAACAAACATGCACAACTAAAGTATCTCCAGATTGGAATTCCATGTTACGAATCCCTTCACCCTCTTTCATGGTTTTGCCGCCACGATGCAATGCGATCATTGCCAAGCCGTAAGTTTTTCTTAGCCAGACGTCTCTAGCAGTTTTACCAACTAAAGAAGAGTTTGGTGGAATAACAATCTCTGCTGTGCCACAATTCTGTGTTGATAATAGGTCTGTAAATTGCTCAATTTTGTCTGATAACTCAAGTTTAAAACCCTTAACAAACTCCTCAACACTTGAGCGGGAAGTTAATACACCAATTATGGAGTTTGCTTGAATAGTGGTAGACCGATCAACTGAATCATGCCCAACAACCCCTTTACCATTTTCATCTTGTAAAGCAACAATTCTTACCTTAAATATTGTTTCAATTTCGTCTAACTTTAAGCCTACTAAACTACTACTTGAAGGCACTTTGATTTCGTACAAGTCATAATCAATTTGATACACTTGCTGTAAATATTTAACCGCTGAAACAGTCTCAGTTTTTTCTTTTTTTATCACTGGTAATACGTATTTTCCAGCAACCATGAAATAAATAATACCAGTTGCAACTAACGCAATACCAATTGGTGTTACTGAAAATAAGCCCCAAGTATCCATTTGATTTTCTACTGGCAAGCCTTGGTTGGTCGTAAGAATTAAGTCGTTTAACAAAATTAACGGACTAGAGCCTACCATGGTTATGGTGCCACCAAGAATCGCTGTAAAACCCATTGGCATTAACAATCTTGACATTGGCACGCCTGAACGTGAAGAAATACGGCTGACCACAGGAATAAACAATGCAGCTGCGCCAACGTTTTGCATAAACGATGAAATAAAACCAACTGTTGACGAAACAATAGGAATAATTCTACCCTCTGAACGGCCGCCCATTTTTAGAATAAAAGCGGCAACTTTGGTCATCAAACCCGTCTTATCCAGCCCAGCGCCAATAATCATAACGGCAATAATAGACATAACTGCGTTAGATGAAAAGCCATCAAACAGTTTGCTATTATCAACTAAGCCTCCATCTAACCCCATGACAGAATAAACCAACGGCAACGAAGTAAGCCCAAGAATCACCATTATTGTAATAGCAGCCTCATCAACATCAACCACTTCGAATGAAAATAAATAAATTGTTAATAACAAAATTCCTAGCATCCAAGCAATTGGAGTTGTAGGGGCGACTGTTGATAAAAACAGTGCGAAAGTGGCAAAAATAATACCTGCAGTAATCTTAATATTTGGCATAGTAATAATAAATTTAAATTAAAAGAAAACCTATGAAATTAAATGTTTTAAAGGGCTTTTCGATGCTGCATCTTCATCGCCAAGTTCACGCCAGGCAAAACGAAGTGCGTCAGTTCTACGATCATAAAAGCGGTTTTCACCATATCTGTCCATAAAGCCTGCTCGTTCTAG
>JAUWPG010000081.1 GCA_030611725.1 Gammaproteobacteria bacterium | reverse complement strand
TGAGGACGCTCATCATCATTATGTTCATAAGTCTCATTAAACTGTGAAGATAAGTAGTAGTTAATAGCTGCTCCACACTTTTCACATGAAGATTCAAAACCAAGCAACGCCCTAACTTCATCAATAGTTGCAACTGATGCTATAGATCTAACATACTTACGCACTTCCTGAGTAGAGTGAGATGTACAATCACATAGTGTATCTTTGACTACTAATTCAGCGCCCGATACGAAACTAAACACCTGCTTAGCAACACTACTACAACCGCCGCATCCTGTGCCGCATCCTGTTTCTTCTTGAACAGCTTCAAAGGTGTTACAACCGCCAGCAACAGCATTAACGATATCACCTTTAGTTACGCCCAAACAACCACATACTTGCTCGTCATCTGCCATTTTTTCAACACCCGTTGCGCCTGCACTTGATGCATCAATACCAATATCACCAAATAACAAAGTTTTGCGAATGTCTGTAATATCCACTTCTTTTTTAATCAAATCAAAATAAAACAAACCATCAGTAGAGTCGCCAAATAAAACTGCACCCACTAATTTATTATCTCGAATAGAAAGTCTTTTTCTAGTGCTAAGTGCGTGATCCTTAGAACACATAACTTCATCTTCTAAATTATCAAACTCACCAGCTGAAAATACATCTACACCTGATATTTTAAGCTTGGTAGAAATATCAGAGCCTGTATACATGTGATGACTTACTTCACAAACCTGCTCCGCACAAACGCGTGCTTGCTCAAATAAAGGTGCAACTAGTCCGTACGACATGCCACGATGTTTAATACACTCGCCAACTGAATAAATGGTTGGATCAGAGGTCATCATCGTATCAGTGACCACAATACCTCTGTCACATTGTAGTCCTGCAGAATTAGCTAACGTGTCTTCAGGAATGATACCTACCGACATAACCACCATATCCGCAGCTAATATCGAACCATCATCAAACTCTAAAGATTCAACGACACCATTACCCAGAATTTGAGTGGTAATTGCATTTAACTTAAATTTGATATTTTTTTGCTCTAATACTTTTTGCAATAAATTGCCTGAAGAAGGGTCAAGCTGCATGTTCATAATCGAGGCCATATTACCAATTACAGTAACATCAAACCCTAACTCATTTAAACCATTAGCTGCTTCAAGGCCTAACAAGCCCGTACCAATAACAGATACTTTTTTTAGCTTTCCTGCTTGAGATTGCATATATTCAACATCATAAATATCTCTAAACGAAACCACGCCGGTTAATTCTTTGCCAGGTAATGGTAAAATAAAAGGCCTTGAACCTGTACAAATAACCAGGCGGTCATAATTTAAATGGTTAGATTTTTCATCCTCTAGCAGTTCAACATTTTTATTTAGTCTGTCAATTGAACTAACAATAACGCCCGGCTTAAAAGTAATATTATTTTGTGCAAAATAAGCCTTATCATGGGTTTTAATATCATCAAATTCTTTTTCTCCAGCCAGTACTGGCGAAAGCATAATACGATTATAAGGCAATACTTTTTCCTCGCCAATAATGGTTATGTGGTACATCAAAGGGTCAATTTTTAAAACCTCATCCACCACTTTCATTGCACTCATGCCTGATCCAATCACTACTAAATTTTTCATATCAATTCTCTTAATGTTTAGTCCAAAAAAAAGCCAGATATTAAACAAGCAATAAATGCGTGCGTCATATCTGGCTTCAATACCGTTATGCCAATTCCATCTTTAAAATTGGCAAAAAAAAACGTTTATCTAATTTTCATTAATATTAAAGAAAACTAGATAAACGTCGCTGTTTGTTTGTTATCCATCATTGGACAATGTGTGTGTATTATATCAAAAAAAAATAACCTTATATTAATGATTAATAATATTTAACGCAAATATAAATAAAAACACCATAAAACGCTAAAATAAGCATATGGATAAAATAATCATTCAACAACAAGACTTTGATCTAACCACTGAAATTAGCCTTGCTAAGGGCAATGACAGCAATATTGG
>JAUWPG010000073.1 GCA_030611725.1 Gammaproteobacteria bacterium | reverse complement strand
ATTTCTCTAAGCTTGGCGGTATCACGAATAATTCGATCAATAATGGCTTTTACATAGGGACAATGGTTGCAAATAAACATAACCAACAAGCCTTTTTCGCCTTTACAGCTTTCTAGTGTATGTAGTTGGCCATCAACGCCCATTAATTCAAAATCAAAAGCGGGCGTGTTAAAGTTACAAATAGGTGTTTGAGTGCTAACCATGGAAGATCCCTTGTTTAAATAATATTAAGATTTTATCAAAGCCTGAATAATATATCCTGACATCATCAGCCCAAAAATATTAGGCATATAAGAAATTGCACCATTTACTGCTCTTGGTATGCCTTCTTCTGGTGTGGTGTCGGTAATAGTAACAGCTTTATGTGGTAGTGCTTTAATAGGTAATTCTGTTGAGTATACGACTGGAAATTTCATAGAAGCTCGAATATTTCGAAGTTGTTTACGCATTTCTCTTGCTAAGGCACAATTTTGAGTTTTATCCATACGAGAAATTTTAACTTGTGTTGGGTCAAGCCTTCCACCTGCACCCATGCTTGCAATAATAGGTTTTTTAGTCTTATTGCAATTATCGATAAGGATAGTTTTATAGGCGATTGCATCAATACAATCAGCAACAAAATGATAGCTATCATCCAATGAAATTCGTTGAGCCTTTTCCTCATCAATAAATTCATTACGTTTAATAATAATCGTTTCTGGGTTGATATCATGAAGTCTATCAGCTAGCACATCAACCTTTTTAAATCCCAAAGTTGAGTTAAGGGCAATTACTTGGCGATTCAGATCACTTACTTCAATAATATCAAAATCTATTAAGGTAAGTGTGCCAACACCTGCTCGACACAAACTTTCTGCACAAGCGCCACCTACGCCACCAAGACCAGCAATAACTACATGAGATTCGGCTAATCGAGCCAAACCTTGTTGGCCTAATAAAATTTCAGTACGAGCACAACTTCCAGACATTATTTTAAATTAAAGAGAGAAATAGCATTATTATCACATTGAGTGATAACAGTGTCTATCGGTATTTGTTTGAGCAGGGCGATTTCTTGAGCGACTAATTGCAAGTCATTTGGATTTTGATCATCAGTTTCAATTAGTATAAATTCGAGTGGGCAGTTGATAACAATTTGTCGAATTTTGGTCGATTTTTGATTGATTATTTGTAAGCCAAATCCTAAATAAAAGCCTATTTTAGTAAGCTGTTGCGCTTGAACTTCACTGCCAGAAAAACCATGAATCTCACCTTTTAATTTGGGATATTTTTTAAGTAAAAAAATAATATCTTCAGTTGCTTTGACACTATGAATAATAAGGGGTAAATCATATTTTTCAGCAAGCCCCAATTGAAAGTTGAAAAAATACAATTGCATTTCTTTGTCAATCTCTTTAAGATAATCTAGTCCGCATTCGCCAATGGCAATCGGATTGTTGCATTTGATTAAATATTCTAAATAGTCAAGATCTTGTTGTGAATGTGATTCAACTTCCCAAGGGTGAACACCAAACGCAAAATACGGATACATTTGTACATCAATCCAATTTTGTTTGCCAATACTAGGCACAATGGCCACAGCATTTTCTGCAATGGTATTGATATTGTCAAAATCTAAATGTGCGTGAGAATTAATCATTATTTATTTCTAGAAGTATGTATTAGGTCATATAATAATCAACATTAATAGATATTAGTATAAATTATGAAACTTTCTCAGAAGATTTCCATCAATTTACTTGTGCTTATTGTGTCGCTTTTCATAACACTGACTGGTAATTTTAAATTTTTTACTGAAGTGATCGGCGTCTATCCGATCGATGATAATTTTGCTTTTGTTATTTCACTCGTTATTTGGCTTTTTTCATTCCTGGCAGTCTTTTTGCTGTTGGGAGCTTATCGTTATAGTGTTAAACCAATATTGATATTTTTGTTGTTAACCTCATCTATTGTTGGTTATTTTGCCAATACTTATGGCACTATTTTTGATGATAATATGATTGTTAATAGTTTGGAGACCAATTTATCTGAGTCCCTTGATTTACTGAGCTTTAAGCTAATAATATATTTAGTAGTGCTGGGTATTTTTCCTTCATTCTGGGTTTATAAATTGAAACTTAAGCAACCTACAATGCTATCTATGTTGTGGAATAAGTTTAAAATCACTCTAGCTCTAACCATTGTTTTTATTCTTGTTACACTGTCTTTTTCCAAGTCGTATACTTCATTCGCTCGAGAGAATAAGCAGCTTAGACTTTATATTAATCCCACTTATTTTTTATATGCAATTGGTAAGCACGTAAACAATCAATTTGAGAGTATTAACGTTCCATTTGTTGTTATTGGTCAAGATGCTGTCATTCAGCGTAATGATAAAGCTAAAAAATTGGTTATTGTTGTTGCAGGAGAAACGGCGCGAGCGGATAGGTTTTCTTTGAATGACTACGAAAGAGATACCAACCCTTTATTGTCTCAATTAGATGTAATTAGTTTTGAGAAAATGCGTTCTTGTGGTACGGATACAGCGATGTCGTTACCTTGTATGTTTTCTAGTTTAACTAAAGATAGTTATTCACATAAGCAAGGAAAGAATATGAGTAACTCGTTGGATATTTTGTCAACGGCAGGTGTGAAGGTTTTGTGGCGTGACAATAATTCTAGCTCCAAGAGTGTTGCAGATCGAGTCACTTATCAAGACTATAAATCACCAAACATGAATACAATTTGTGATGTTGAGTGTCGGGATGAAGGTATGTTAGTAGGCTTGCAGGCTTATGTTGATGAGCATAAAAACCAAGACATGATGATTGTATTGCACATGATGGGTAGCCATGGCCCTGCTTACTACAAGCGTTACACAAAGAATTTTGAAAAATTTAAACCAATTTGCGCTACAAATCAGTTGAATGAGTGCACCGACACGCAAATTAATAACGCCTATGACAATACCATTCTATATACGGATTATTTCCTCTCAAAGGTAATTAAATTGTTAAAAGCCAATCAAAAGACGCACAAAACTGCCTTGCTTTATATGAGTGATCATGGCGAGTCCTTAGGTGAGAATGGTCTATATTTGCATGGGATGCCATATTTTATAGCGCCTAAAGAGCAGACTCACGTAGCCTCAATTATGTGGTTTGATGATCAATTCTCTCAAGAGATAAATCAACAGGAATTGCAAAAAACATTAAAAAGCCCTATGTCGCATGATGGTATGTTCCATGCATTGCTCGGATTAATGAATGTCAATTCAAGTGTATACGATAAAAATAAAGATTATCTTTCATATGAA
>JAUWPG010000009.1 GCA_030611725.1 Gammaproteobacteria bacterium | reverse complement strand
CAGCACACTAAAAATTCTTTCCATTGAAGTAAAGTGGAAATCTTCATTTTCACTGGGATCAACATGAATGCGCCTAATGATAAGTGTGCCAACAGCCATAACCAAAAGTCCGAAAACAACCGCCAATATATAGCTGGTCGATAAGTCAAAAGTTAACCCAACATGCTTAAGGCCTTTGAAAATGGTTACAAGAGAAATGACAAAGCCCACCAAAAACATATAAAACGGCACGTATTTTTTAGCATTATCAAACGGGTGCTTAGTGTCAATGATTAGATTTTGTAAACTTCTGAACAATGTAAAAGCAATTACGCCCGCTAAAATTGGAGATACAATCCAACTCATGGCAATATTACCAACCTTGCCCCAAGCAACAGCATCAACACCAACACCCACTGCGCCAAATCCAACAATAGCGCCCACAATTGAGTGTGTGGTTGACACCGGCCAACCAAGATTAGAAGCGATCATCAGCCACATACCCGCCGCTAATAATGAAGCCAACATACCGTAGACTAAAAGATGCGGGCTCTCGGTAAAAATTGAAGCGTCTAAAATGCCTTTACGAATCGTGGCTGTTACTTCACCGCCTGCCAAAATAGCACCGGCAAATTCAAAAATAACTGCAATAATAATCGCTTGTTTAATGGTAATCGCACCTGAGCCTACCGAGGTTCCCATGGCGGTAGCACCATCATTTGCTCCCACACCCCAAGCCATAAATAAGCCAAATGCAATTGCTAAAATTAATAAAATATCGCCGTTATTTGCAATAATTTCCATAATAAAATCCTTTTAATTAGTTATTTAGCGAGCAGTACTTCTAGTCGAGATCCGACCTTTTGAGCAGCATCTGCTAACTCGCCTAACCACTCCACAGCGCGATAATAAAACATCACATCAACTGGAGGCAAATCAGCCTCTAAAGGGAATAATTTGGCTCGAATCACGTGCTGTATTTTGTCAGATTCACTTTCTAACTCATTAATGTCACTAATAATAGAGCCGACCACTTTACGCTCACGATTACCAAAGGCTGTTTCTAATAACTCATCCAACTCATTAACGGCTTTTAAAGCGGTTGCTGAAGTCTTGATACAAACATTGGTCAATTCGATAATATCTTCAAAGATTTCATTAGGTAAAGTCATTCTTCGATTAATCATTAGGCCAGATACATCTTTGGCTCGATTGGCAATAGAGTCTTGAATCAGTAGCAAATCAAGCAAATCTCTGCGAGAAAAAGGCATCATAAAAGTAGATGGCAGGCTTAAGCGTAGCTTTTTCTTTAGAACATCAGCCTCGCCTTCTTTGTCTCCAATTTTTGATCGAATCTTTTCAGCTTGATCCCAGTCTTGAGCATGAATGGAAACCATAAAGCCTTTAAGCTCTGAAATACACAAATGTACACTGGTCATATGTTGTTGTAATGGGCTAATTGGTGATTTCCCAAATAGGCCATCAATAATACTTTTTGCCATTTTCCTTACCTCTTTTTATTGTTTTATTTTTCTTATGTTCTCTAAGTGCGAATTATCAATAAAAACAACCCTGTGTCAACCCCTATTTTAGGATTTTTTTAAGGCTTAAGATTGTCTTTGTTTTAATCAAATAAATGCACTACTTTTTATCTTTTAAATCATCGAACTGTTCACTATTAACACCTACTATTAAAAGGGTTTATAATATAATTCCGACAAAAATCATGCTCGGAATTTACCAATAAATTACATTCATTTTTGGATTTTAATTAACTTTATGGAGCTATATTAGTGCAATTAATTTTCATAAAATTTTAGGCATAAGTTAAATTTATTCAAAAAATAAAAAAATACATGCTTTTTTTTAGCTCAATACAATGCCACAAAAATACCAACTAACATCATTGTGATACCGGTTATTTCATTAACTTTTTTAATCACTCTAGGATTTTCTACATGTGCTCGTAACTTAAGCCCTAATACATTGGCAAGGCTTAATACCAATAAAACTGTGGCACCAACAACACTTAATACTTCTATTTCGGTCGTTATTGTTAGGTTATTTAAGTCAATAAAAACCGGCAAGAAAGACAAATAATAAATAATACTTTTTGGATTTGTGCCACCCACTACCAACCCTGCAATCAAAAGTTTGACAGTGGATTTTTTATCACCCCTCGTCTCGAAACTTACACCTTTAGCAATATATTGTTGATAACCAATATATAAAAGATAAGCTGCACCAAAGAATTTAACGTAAATCATGCCTTGCTCAATGGTCTGAGCCAAAATTGTCAGTGCAAACATTGCAATTGATACATAGAACATATCGGCAACCGTATGACCAATTGATAGCCATAAAGCAGGCACTGTACCATAGCGTGTTGAAGTCGCCAATACTGCGAATAAACCTGGACCAGGCGAGATGGCATACACAAAAGTTGCAAAGGCTAAAGAGAGTAGTGTGAGTAAGTCCATCTGCTATAATTTCCAATATTATTAACATGAATTTTAACGTGATATGAATTTAAATTATCTTGATTTTGAACAGCCAATTGCCGATTTAGAGAGTAAGATTCAAGCACTTTGCAATATTACAGATCAGGCCAATATTGTCAAAGAAATGAAAGCATTAAAAGCCAAAAGTAATGCTTTAACAAAAAAGATATTCTCGTCTTTGAGCGATTGGCAAATTTCACAACTCGCCAGACACCCACAGCGACTTTACACCCTAGATTACATCAATAATGTGTTTGATGAATTTACCGAACTTCATGGTGACCGTGCTTATGCGGATGATCATGCCATTGTTGGTGGCATCGCTAAATTAGATGGCCAAAGTGTGATGTTTATCGGTCAACAAAAAGGTCGTTCAACCAAAGAAAAACTCAAACACAACTTCGGTATGCCGCGCCCAGAAGGCTACCGTAAAGCACTACGTTTAATGAAAATGGCTGAAAAGTTCTCAATGCCAGTCATTACCTTTATTGACACCCCAGGTGCTTATCCCGGTATTGGCGCCGAAGAACGTGGCCAATCTGAAGCGATTGCAAAAAACTTATTCGAGATGTCAACACTCGCCACCCCGATTATTTCAGTGGTAATTGGTGAGGGCGGATCTGGTGGCGCACTTGCTATTGGTGTGGCCGATAAGATGATGATGTTTAAGTACTCAATCTACTCGGTTATCTCGCCTGAAGGCTGTGCATCGATTTTATATAAAGATGTCACCAAAGCCAATATTGCTGCCGAATCCCTCAAACTCACCAGCAAGCATCTTAAAAAAGAAGGTTTGATTGATGTTATTATTGACGAACCACTCGGCGGCATCCACCGTGATCCTGATAAAGCCAAACAATTACTCAAGGATGCTTTAAAACAACAACTACAAGCGGTTGGGGACATGACAATTGATCAGTTACTACAAGCTCGAGCAGAAAAACTATTAGGTTTTGGAAAGTTTAAAGAATAAAGACGCCTTCCTTGAGGGTAAAAAACTCGTTATCGCTCTTAGTGGCGGTATTGATTCCATAGTACTGCTTCATTATCTGTACACGCATTATCCAAATAATCTGCGCGCAATCCATTGCAATCATCACTTATCAAAACACTGCTTTGAGTGGGACAAGTTTTGCAAAGATTTGTGTAGCAAGCTAATTATTCCTTATACAAATGTCGATATATTTATCGAAGATGGGTCTAACTTAGAAGAAAATGCACGTAAAAAACGCTATCATTCGTTATCATCAAATTTAAAAGAAAACGAAGTATTGTGCACAGCACACCATCAGAACGACCAAGCTGAAACGCTTTTATTGCAACTTTTCCGTGGTGCTGGCGTAGCAGGCCTGGCCTCTATGCCAAAATCAAAACCTTTAGGAAAAGGCATTCATTACCGACCAATACTTAATATTAAAAAATCTGAAATTGTCAAATACGCAAACACACATCACTTATCTTGGATTGAAGATGATAGCAATACCAATACCAATTTCCGACGAAATTTTTTACGCTTAGAAATTATTCCAAAAATAGAAACTGTTTATAAAAATTTGTCAAAAACCCTTGTTCGAAGCGTAAAACATCAATCTGAAGCCTTACAACTTAACCAAGCTTTAGCTGAAATTGACATTAAGGAACATCAGCTGATTAGCAATGATCTAAGACTCAATACTAATCGCCTCACGCAGCTTGATACTTATCGAGTTAAGAATATTATTCGTTATCATTTATCAAACTTGGGCTTTCTTTCTCCATCTGATAAAGTAATGGATCAAATTCTCGATTTATTGTCTGCTAAAGAAGATGCCAAACCCTTGGTCAGCTGGGATCAGTTTGAAATCCGACGATTTCAAGGCCAACTGTATTTCATCGACAACCATGCCGATCATAATGAAAATTTTTGTCCTTATCATCTTGAATTTGAAAATTTTCCAAATTTTTCAATTCGTTATCGCACTGAGGGGCAACGCATTAAATTACCCGGCAAAAAGCACTCGCAATCACTTAAAAAGGTCTTGCAAGAAGCCAATATCCCACCATGGGAACGAAGTTCACTCAAAATGTACTATATTGACGATGAATTAAGGGCAATGGAGCGCATTGGGCGTATGGAGCACACTGATTAATCCTAGACTATTCGTAAGGATTGCTGATTCCGATTTTTCCCAAAATTTTAATTTCTAGACTTTCCATCTCATTCGCTTGATTCTCATCAATATGATCATAACCCATCAGATGCAATGTGCCATGAATAATCATATGGATTAGATGATGATCAAAAGTCTTATTTTGTGCTTTTGCCTCTTTAAGTACCACGTCACCACAAATCACCACGTCACCTAAAATCATCTCATCAATTTCAACAGGCAAATCAGGTGGGAAAGACAAAACATTGGTTGGTTGATCTTTATGACGATAAGTTTTATTGAGATTTTGAATCTCGAGCTTGTCCACAATTCGAATTAATAATTCGCTTTCACCCACACCCAAATCAGTGATCACTTGCTGCAAAGTATCAATAAGATTTAGCTCATTGATCGAAACATCGTTAATACTATTTTGAATAACAACCATGATGGGTTTTTTAAGAATAAAATGATTTTATTTTACCTAGATAAGCTTTCATTCTAATGGCGATCGTCGAAGTTGCAATACCTGTACCACTAAACAAAACGTTTGACTATCTGTGCGATGTTGAAGTGGCTATTGGTACGCGTGTAAGAGTGCCTTTTGTTCGAAAAAAAGTAGTTGGAATCGTAATTGGAAATAAAGAAAAAAGTGAGTTTGACAAGCTTAAATCAGTCGAAGAAGTGTTAGATGATACGCCGATATTAGACAAACCCATCCTTGACTTTTTATTTTGGTCGGCCAAATATTACCACCATCCTATTGGCGAGGTAATTTCTGCAGCATTGCCAAAAAATCTACGCCTTGGCAAAGAAGCAAAAATTAAAAAAGTCACTGGGTTGTCCATAGACACTAAAAAACCAGATTACAAAATTACCGATGAACAATCCCATGCGATTGATGAGATTTTTAAAGCTCAAGATAGCTATCATGGATTTTTACTACACGGTGTTACTGGCAGTGGCAAGACCGAAGTTTATCTTAAAATTACTCAAGCCATATTAGACCAAGGCAAACAAGTATTAGTCTTGGTACCTGAAATCGGTTTAACGCCACAAATGATTTCTCGATTTGAATCGCGTTTAGAAACTCGTATTGTGGCTATCCATTCACAGTTGAACGAAACACAAAAACTTGATGCTTATTTAATGGCTAAAAATGGTGAAGCCGGCGTGGTGCTTGGCACTCGAAGTGCCATCTTTACACCAATGCCAAATCTAGGCTTAATTATTATTGATGAAGAGCACGATGGCTCATTCAAACAACAATCTAACTTTCGTTATTCCGCCAGAGACTTATGCTTTATCCGCGCTAAACAAGCCAACATTCCATTAGTATTAGGCACAGCTACTCCTTCATTAGAAACGCTAAAAAATGTAATGGATAAAAAAATCACACGCCTCACACTCACACAGCGTGCTGGCGGTGCGACAATGCCAAAAGTTAGTTTAATTGATATGCGCCAGCACTTCGATGGATTGCTCTCAGCTCTGCTAATCGAAAAAATGCAGCAATACCTGTCCAAAGGTAAACAGGTTATGCTGTTTATTAATCGCCGTGGTTATGCGCCAGTTTATTATTGTAAAGAATGTGGTTGGAAGGCCGAGTGCGGACGTTGCGATTCGGGCATGATTTATCATCGCCATATCAACCGGCTTAAATGCCACCACTGTGGTGACGAAAAAATGCCAGAACATACTTGTCCTGATTGCAAACAACCCGGCCTCGAAGTGCTGGGCTATGGCACCGAGCGACTGGAAGAAACTTTATCTTCTCATTTTTCTGATACGCCGATTATTCGCATTGATAGAGATACCACTCGTCGTAAAAAAGCTTTTAGTGAACATTTAAAACAAATCAACTCTGGTGAGCCTTGCATTATTGTTGGCACGCAAATGCTGGCTAAAGGACATGATTTTTCTAATCTGGCTATGGTCGGTATTTTAGATACCGATGCGGGTTTGCTCTCGCTCGATTTTCGTGCAACAGAGCATCTAGCACAGTTATTAATTCAAGTTTCGGGTCGTGCTGGCAGAAACACCGAGCAAGGCGAGGTGGTGATTCAAACGCGTTATCCTGACCATCCTATCTTTAGCTATGTACTTTCATCACGTTACACACAGTTCGCAAGTCAGCTACTTAAACAACGCAGTAGCGCACTATTGCCGCCATTCTCGCATCAAGCTTTATTGTGTGCTAACGCTAAGAACAAGCAAGTAGCTGAAGATTTTTTGCGTGAAGCAGCCAGTTTACTAAAAAGCATTCAGATTGATGCTGTAGAAATTTGGGGGCCAGTGGCCAATATTATTGAAAAAAAATCTGATTTCTACTATTTCAATTTGAATTTACAATCAAACGACAGAAAAGCGCTACATCAAATGCTTTCTACCTTTAACGAGCATATCGATACTTTAAAATTAAAAAACAAAGTGCGTTGGTATTTAGATGTCGATCCGATTGATTAAAAATTAGAAAACACCTTTAAAAATGCTCAATATCCACCTCTAAAATTTTTGAAAGATTTGATGATAATATTACAGTTTTAGATACTAATCAAATATACTTTCAAGGAATAAATACACCGCATAGGCATTCACTCGGTTGGCTTCTTCAAATGCCGCTTCATTTTCAAATTCTGACCAGTTAATGGCTTTATAAGTTTCTTCAAACTGTTCCATTTCTTCAACAGCTTTGCCGAGTTTAGCTAATAAGAATTTCAAATAACGATATGTCAGATCCATGGTTTGTGTTGGCTGATCAGAAGCGCTGCCATGGCCTGGCACAAAATAATCCACTTTTGTTTTTCTAACCCGATCTAAGGTTTTTGCCCATTCAATAATATCAGCATCGCCCACAAATGGAATGCGCCCCTCAAAGATAATATCACCACTATAAAGTGTTTGGTCAGTCACACTAAGTAGCGACATATCGCCATCAGAATGCACCTTACCAAAATAATTGATTAAAAACTCATGCTTGCCCAAACTAAACTTAGTGTCTTGATCAATAATACGATCGGGTTTGACCAAATAGGTATCGTCATTGACCCAAGGAAATAGTGAGTTTCGTCGAGAGTCCAGAAGGCTTTCTGCAGTTTCAGAATCCAGATAATCCCAAGTGCCTTTTGGTGCCCAAACTTGTGCACCTTCATCCTTAAATACTTGTAGTCCATACAGATGATCAGCATGATAGTGACTCATTACTACAATCTTAATCGGTTGCTGGGTGATTTTACGAATCTCGCCCAACATTGCGTGTGCAAGCGATGGAGTGCCAAGCGCATCAAATACAACCACGCCATCACTAGTAACCACAAAACCAGCATTAGAAATGAATCCCTCATATTTAGTAGCAGCACCCGACATTCCAGGTATGTAATAAGCATCACCAGTGAGTTTTTGTGCTTTGACTTCAACACCAACAGGTTCGTATTCCTGAGCTTGTACTACTAATGAAGTCAATAACGCTAATAATAAAGTTAATATTTTCATAATTCTGCTACAACTGTTTTAATCGCTTTAGTAATCAAAGATAGTTCGTCATCTTTGATAGTGAATGGTGGCATAGTGTACAGCAAACTTCCATAAGGCCTTAACCATACACCAAGTTCGATTAGACGATTTTGTATCAATTCTACCTTAATATCATCTTGCATTTCAACCACAGCAATTGCGCCCAAAATACGCACATCAGCAACTTTATCGTTTATCCTTAATGATGACAGTTCGGCGTGGAAGTGTTTTTCAATACGGGCAATATTGTCTTGCCAGTCTGAATTAAGTAACAACTTAATGCTTGCATTCGCAACAGCACAGGCTAATGGATTAGCCATAAAAGTCGGTCCATGCATTAAGGTACCAACAGTATTGGCAACATCATCAGTTGTTAGTGTAGCTGCAAGTGTCATATAACCACCAGTGAGTGCCTTGCCCAAACACAGAATATCTGGCTCAACATCCACATATTCGAGTGCAAATAGCTCACCTGTACGTCCAAAACCTGTGGCAATCTCATCTAAAATAAACAATACTTTATGAGTATTACACAGCGCTTTAGCTTTAGTCAGATACTGTGGATTGTAAATCCTCATACCGCCTGCGCCTTGAACAACTGGCTCTAAAATCATCGCTGCGATTGACTTGGAATTTTGCTTCAAGATTGACTCTAAATCTTGCAAAGCCTCATCCATACTGACCATTGATGGACTTTTGACAAAAAAGTGCTTTGGTAATACGCCTGCGAACAAATGATGCATACCGTTGTCTGGGTCACACACACTCATGGCGCCAAAGGTATCACCGTGGTAACCGCCACGAATGGTGATAAATTTATGCTTATCGGTCTGGCCCTTATTGTGCCAATATTGCAGTGCCATTTTTAATGCAACCTCTACCGAAACCGAGCCTGAGTCAGTAAAAAATACCTTGGTTAGATTCTCTGGTGTAATCTCCACTAAAATTTTAGCTAGATCAATAGCAGGTTGATGGGTAAGCCCGCCAAACATCACATGTGACATTTTTTTTAACTGGGTTTCAATAGCCTGATTAAGTACAGGATGGTTGTAGCCATGAATTGCGCTCCACCAAGAGCTCATGCCATCAATAACTTTAATGCCACCTTCTAACTGCAGATAAACACCATCAGCTGACTCAACCACATAAGCAGGAATCGTGTTTGGAACCTTGGCATAAGGATGCCAAATATGTTGCTGATCAAATGTATCCATATAGCTACATTTTACGCATGATATTTATTATTCGGATGCAGCTATTACAATGCGCTAAAGAGGAAAGCCTTGCTTTCCCCCAAAATTTTATTGGACTATAGGGTTTTATAGATACTCTTTTAACTCTGCCATTGAGTCAATAACTAAGTCTGGATTGGAATTGCGAATATCAACGCCATGGTTATAGCCATACGACATACAGATAATTTCAAAGCCAGCAGCACGGGAAGCCTTGACATCACTAATAGAGTCTCCCAACATCATAGAATCTTGTGGGTCGATACCAAAAAATTCAGCAGCATGTAGTAAAGGTAATGGATCTGGCTTTTTCTTTTCTAAAGTATCTCCAGAAATAATAATGCCAAAATCATCAAAAATACCTAAATCTTTCAGTAATGGGTGGGTAAATTGTTCGGCTTTATTAGTCACGCAACCTAATGTATAGCCCTGTGATTTTAAATAATCTAAGCCTTCTCTGACGCCTTCGTATAATGATGAACGGCCTGAAGTATTTGCAGCATATAATTCTAAAAAGACTGGATAAGCTTTATCAAAATCAGCTTTATCTACCGTGCCTTCTAGCTCACCCGTGAGCGAACGTTCTACCAATTTTGGCACACCGTTACCTACCCAATGACGTGCCTTGGCTTCACCCCATTTTTCTCTACCCATGGCAACCATGAGTTCATCAACACAATAGGCTAAATCTGGCACACTATCGACTAAAGTGCCGTCCACATCAATCATGACTAACTTAGGGTTGAATTTTTTCATTGTTGTCCTTGTATTGTTAAAGGGTAGTATTTAGGTAGAATATACAACCTATTATGTTTGAGATATTTTAATGCAAAACTCTACAACAATCGGTTTTATTGGTGCAGGTAACATGGCTTATGCGCTAATTTCTGGCCTTGTTAATAAAGGCTTTAATGTGCAAAATATTAAGTTAAGCGATACTGATGCAACGCTATTATCCCTACGTGCTGATGAATTTAACCTTGAGGTTTTTACGGACAATAGTGAACTGGCTGTCCAATGCGATGTCATTGTTTTCGCTGTTAAGCCTCAAGTATTGTCTATCGTTTGTAAAGGATTACAAGGACGTCTTTCTCATAATCCATTAGTGATCTCTATTGCGGCTGGTGTGCGGGCAACAGATATTAATCGCTGGCTCGGAGGCAATGCCGCAGTTATACGCACCATGCCTAACACTCCAGCGCTGTTAGGCAAAGGTGCGACTGGCATGGTGGCAAATGAAGCAGTCAGTAAAGAACAAAAAAAACTAGCCGAACAAATACTCAGCGCTGTCAGTAGTTGCTTATGGGTGGAAGACGAAAAAATGTTGGATGCAGTAACGGCGCTTTCAGGCAGTGGGCCAGCTTATTTCTTCTTGCTTATTGAGTCTATGACTAAGGCGGGTACTGCATTAGGATTGGATGAAGCAGTAGCTGAAAAACTCAGCATTCAAACAGCACTCGGCGCCAGCATGATGGCTAACAGTAGTGATGATTCAGCACATGAACTACGAGTAAAGGTCACTTCACCAAATGGCACCACACAAGCAGCGATTGAATCCTTCCAAGATCAAAATTTTGAGATGCTGGTGTCACATGCCATGCGTGCTGCTTTTGACCGAGCTCGAGAAATGGGCGTTGAATTTGGTGATGATTGATCAATTAGAACTACAGATTCAACCATCTAAAACCTATCTAATCTTAACGATTGTTACCTACTTTTTAAATCTATTTTCTGCTTGGTATTTCTTTTATGATTTTTGGCTAAGTGCTATTATTAGTATCGCCCTATCTGTATGGCTCTATTATTTTTTACCCAAAAGAGTACTCTTGACACGGCCTAGCTCTATTACAAAGATCACACTTGACCAAGCGAAAATAACCATTAAAAAAAATGATGGCAGTACGCAACAATACCCTTGGTTTTATCCGGCATATCAATCTCGATTTTTGGTGATAATTGAGCCAGGTAAAGAACAGGTGGTTATTTTTAAAGATGCCATCGAATCTCAATCACTCTCAACGCTTAATAGGCTTATCAATGCTAACACCTGAAGATACACTACGACTCAATGTTTTAATCTCAACTTGTGTGGCCATTCGTGTTGATGTTTACAAATTAGTGGTGGTAGGCTTAACTAGCAACAAAAAAGAACAAACCATCACACTCAATCCAGCCATCGATGGCGGTAAGTATATTCAAGCAGTACAAAAGCTTTTAGTTTCTCATGTGCTCGGCAGTATGGGTGGTTATCCATCGTATTTAAAGCGCTGGTCGAGAATGGGCCAAGTCAGCTCAAACAATTTAGAATCTCTACTAAAAATTGGCAATGTTGAAGCCGTTGTTGCTGTGGCAAATTCTCAAAACTTAGATGAAAAAGTGCTGGATTTGGTTTGGTGGTGTGCCACCAACACTGATCAACAAGCAGAAATTGGGCGATTTTTACTCACTAGAGATTTTGTGGTTGTGCATCCAGTTGGTAAAGAAATTGCTGGTTATTTATTAGAATTTTTGCCTTTTACTGACGACACTTCACAACTAATTGATACAACAAATTTACTGTTACAAAATGATTTAATCTCTCAAGAAGCAAAAGACAGATTATGGAAACAAGGGCAAAGAAAAACCGCTTTTTTGGTTGGATTTATTGAGCGAATGAAGGGTAATTTGCCCAATAATGATGGTACAGTTGCTCTCAATCTAAACAGCAAAGAGCTTGACTGCGTTAGTAGCGAACAAGGGCAAATCATGCTCAAAACTATTGCCCATATCTTAAAAAAAATCAATCAAGAACATGTTTTATATCGAACTTTAGAAGTGTTAGGCCGATACCTGTCGCACCCAATGATCCAACCCATGAGTCAAATTGATGCACTACAAACCCAAGCACAGACTGTCTTAGAAAATCTAGGACTTGATGATGAAAAAATTAGAGCCAGATTTCTACTGGCTGGTGTTAGTGAACAATTGGCTGTTAGTACGATTTCTGCACACAGTTTGGCCGGATCGGCGATTCGAAAAAAGTTGGGTAATGTGTTAATGCCAATTCAAAACGCCTTAGAAATACTAACTTCCCCATAACAACTGCATATTAGCAATAGCTACAAGTGATGCAGTTTCTGTTCTGAGCACTCTAGATCCTAACAATAACGATTGATAACCTGCTTTAGTGGCTTGTTCGATCTCCACTTCACTGAGTCCGCCTTCAGGGCCAATGAGAATACTAGCCTGGGTTACGACATCTGCATCTAATAAAGATTTTTCAGCACGATGATGTAAAACAAAACCATTAACAACAGGCTGTTGTAAATATTCATCTAGCAGCATAGGCTGTGTGACTTCAGGCACAATTGAACGCCCTGATTGCTCACAAGCACCAATGACAATTTTTTGCCAATGTGATTGGCGTTTAGCCAGTTTATCACCTATCAGTTTGACCACGCAATGCTCAGTCAAAATAGGGATGATTTTATTCACCCCTAGTTCAATAGCCTTTTGTATTAAAAAATCCATCTTTTCGCCTTTGGCAATGCCTTGAGCAAGTGTTAGGTTTAGTTTTGACTCGACAATATTTGGCGTCTGATCAAGCACCTTAACTACACAGTACTTTTTCGCTTCAAGCACCTCGACAGTATAGTTTGTGCCATCGCCATTAAACAAGGTGATGTTCTGCCCTTGTGGAAAACGCAATACTTTAAATAAATGATGTGAAGCGTAGTTATCTAGCGTTAATTCATCGCCAATATTCAAAAGGGTATTTTGGTACAAACGAACGTGTTTCATGGTATCTTAATCAAGCACTTTTTGACTTGAAAATAATGATACATCAAAACAGAAGAAAAGAATTACTAAGCCAACTCGATAATGGCTCATTAGTCATTATCGGCACTAACCCAGAACAGCTGCGCAATGGTGATGTACATTATCCTTACCGTCCACACAGCGACTTTTGGTATTTAACTGGTTTTAAAGAACCTGAAGCGGTTGCAGTTTTTTCAAACAGTGGATATACAATTTTCCTGCGTGACAAAGACCCAACACGTGAAATTTGGGATGGCAAACGCTTAGGGGTATCGGATGCACCACACGTATTAAAGGCAGATGAAGCTTATTCTATTAATGAATTAGAAACAAAACTGCCAAAACTAATTGCTAATGCTACTAAATTATATTACGATTTTAAGCATTGTGATTTAGATAATATAATCATCGCACACTTAGCTGAAACCCAATACCAATCTTTAGCATCTCACGTGCATGAAATGCGTTTGATTAAGAGCGATGAAGAAATAAGGCTTATGCAAAAAGCTGCAGATATTTCTACTCAAGCACACAAGTCTGCTATGCAACAAGCCCAACCAGGCTTGTTTGAATATGAAATTGCCAGTGTTTTTGACGCCTATTTTAGAAAAAATAATAGTGAACATGCTTATACGCCAATTGTTGCTGGTGGTGAAAATGCTTGTGTATTGCACTATATTGAAAACAACAAAATTCTAAATGATGGTGACCTTTTGCTCATTGATGCCGGCTGCGAAGTCGAAGGCTATGCTGCAGATATCACCCGAACCTTTCCAATTAATGGGAAGTTTAGCAAAGCGCAACAACAAATTTATCAGATCGTGCTTGACGCACAACTCGCAGCCATTAAAAGTATTAAACCTGGTGAAATGGTTATTAAACCACATCAAATTGCCACACAAATCATCCAACAAGGTTTGACTGATCTGGGTATTTTACAAGCAGGTGGTGACTTGTCGAAATTTTATATGCATGGTACTGGGCATTGGCTAGGGCTTGATGTACATGATGTGGGCGTATACCAACAAAACGATCAACATCGGCAATATGAAGCAGGCATGGTGACTACTGTCGAACCAGGCATTTACATCCGCAAGGATGATAAAATCAACCCAATTTATTGGAACATCGGCATCAGAATTGAAGACGATGTATTAATAACAAAAACAGGCAATCGTGTTTTAACCGGGGCATTGGTGAAAACCATTGACGAGATTGAACTATTAATGAGAGAAAAATGAACATACAAGAGGCAATCAAATCAGTCATTGCAAAGCAAGATCTAAGTGAAGATGAAATGCATACAGTGATGACCGATATCATGACAGGTAAAACCGATGATGCACAAATCGGTGGTTTTTTAGTTGGCTTATCGATGAAAGGCGAAACTGTGGCTGAGATTACAGCGGCTGCAAAAGTGATGCGATCACTTGCAACTAGGGTGCAAATTCATCGCCCAAAACATTTGGTTGATACTTGTGGTACTGGCGGCGATGGACTGGGTTTATTTAACATATCCACTGCTTGCGCCTTTGTTGTGGCAGCGGCTGGCGGCCAAGTGGCCAAGCATGGCAATCGTTCTATTTCTTCTAAGTCAGGCAGTGCTGATGTTTTAGAAGCGGCTGGTGTCAACCTGGATATGAGTCCAGAAAATATTTCTAAATCAGTTGAGAAAATCGGTGTTGGCTTTATGTTTGCGCCTGCACATCACTCAGCCATGAAATACGCTATTGGCGCTCGAAAAGCATTGGCAGTACGCACTATTTTTAATGTTTTGGGGCCGCTCACTAACCCAGCAAACGCGCCGAATCAAGTCATGGGTGTGTACGACAAAGACCTGGTCGAGCCCATTGCCAATGTGCTTAAAAGTCTTGGATCTAAACATGTGATGGTGGTACATTCTAAAGACGGATTGGATGAAATATCCATTGCCGACGATACTTTTGTTGCCGAGTTAAAAGATGGAAAAGTTACTACTTACATTATCAACCCTGCGGATTTTGGTTTACCATTGGGCGATCTTAACGATATCAAGGCTGATAATGCTGAGAGCTCGTTGACACTTATTCAACAAGCCTTAGATGGCAAAGAGGGTGCTGCTAAAAATATCATTGCCTTTAATGCTGGTGCAGCGATTTATGTTGCCGGCATTACCAAATCATTACAAGCAGGTATTAATACAGCACTTGAGATTTTAAACAGTGGTGCTGCTCATCAAAGATTAGACGATTTTGTCAAAGAAAGTACAGGTTGTTAAGGAGCCATTCAATGGATAAAGATACAAACTTAATTTGGATTGATTTAGAAATGACAGGGCTTGTTCCCGAAAAAGATACCATTATTGAAATTGCAACCATTGTCACCGACAAGGATCTCAATGTATTGGCCGAAGGTCCAGCATTGGCAATTCATCAAAGTAGTACAATCTTAGCAGGCATGGATGAGTGGAATACAGAACACCACACTAATTCTGGCCTGGTTCAGCGCATTAAAGACAGTGAAATCTCTACCAAACAAGCAGAAATTCAAACACTAAATTTTTTAAAAAAATATGTCAACCCTGGCGTTTCACCGATGTGTGGCAACACTATTTGCCAAGACAGAAGATTCTTGTACAATTACATGCCTAAGTTAGAACAATTTTTCCATTATCGGCACATTGATGTTACCACTTTAAAAGAGCTAGCCGTCCGCTGGAAGCCTGAGGCCATTATGATTCGTGAAGGAAAATCTGCACACTTAGCGTTGTCTGATGTTTATGACTCCATTAAAGAACTCAAGCATTATCGAGAAAGCTTTATTGATGTCTAAGCCGCCCAAAGTTTGGCGTTCACCTGCAAAAATCAACCTATTTTTGCACATCAATTCTAAACGCGAAGATGGTTATCATAATCTACAAAGTATTTTCCAAATATTAGATTATTGCGATGAACTGAGTTTCAATATCAGGCAAGATGGTCTAATTAACCGCAGCAGTGGTAATGAAGATGTACCCCAAGAACAAGACCTGATTATTAGAGCAGCCAAAGCACTACAAAAAACAACGGGCACAAATCTAGGTGTTGATATTTCTGTGATTAAAAACATTCCTGCTGGTGGTGGTTTGGGTGGTGGAAGTTCCAACGCTGCCACCACATTAATCGCACTTAACAGGTTGTGGAATACCAATCTATCACAACACCAGCTCATAAAGTTAGGCTTAGAATTGGGCGCTGACGTACCATTTTTTATTACAGGAAAAAGCGCTTGGGTCGAAGGTGTGGGGGAAATATTAACGCCAATAACATTACCAAAGCACTATTTTTTAGTCGTCTCAATCAACAAACACATTTCCACTGGACAAATTTTCTTGCATAAAGCATTGACAATGACACCACAGATAGGGAAAATGTCCGACTTCTCAGAGTTAATCAATCCACACAATGATTGTCTTGAGGCGGCCATAGACTTAGAAGGCGAAATTTTAAAAGCATTAACGCATTTAAAATCATCTGAAAATCATCTATACCAGCCAAGAATGACTGGCACAGGAAGCTGTGTTTTTGCGGAGTTTAAATATGAGAAAGATGCTTTGGTAGCACTCGACAATCTACCAAAACAGTGGTTAGGCTTTGTAGCACTTGCGCTCAATACCTCTCCAACACTTTAATGGGCTGTCGCCAAGCGGTAAGGCAACGGGTTTTGATCCCGTCATGCGCAGGTTCAAATCCTGCCAGCCCAGCCATCTTCTGCTTTATATTCTTCCTTTGAACATCGTCAAATACTAAAAAATACTTACACAAAAATATGAGCAAAGTATTTTACAAATCAATTTTACTATCGTAGTATAATTCAAGCACTTTAATGGCCATTATTAATATCTATGTCACTCGACAAAATTAAAATCTTTAGCGGTAACGCCAACCCTGAACTTTCTGGCGAAATTATTTCTCAACTCAACATTGCACATGGCAAGGCGTTGGTCAGTCAATTTAGTGACGGTGAATCACAAGTTGAAATCTTAGAAAATGTACGTGGCTGTGATGTGTTTATTATTCAGCCAACTTGTGGGCCTTCTCCAGCCGAGACATTGATGGAGCTCCTGGTTATAGTTGATGCGCTTAAACGCTCGTCGGCATCTCGTATTACTGCGGTTGTTCCTTACTTTGGTTATTCACGACAAGATCGTCGCTCACGTTTAACCCGTGTGCCAATTACTGCAAAACTGGCTGCAAAAATGGTTGAAGCTGCGGGCGTTGATCGAATACTCACGATTGATTTACATGCCGATCAAATTCAAGGTTTTTTCAATATCCCAATTGATAACATTTATGCGCAACCAGTCTTAATTAGTGATATTTTATCTAAAGGTTATGACGATGTTGTTATTGTATCTCCTGATGTGGGCGGAGTAGTACGTGCACGTGCTGCAGCAAAACGCATTAATGATGCTGATCTAGTCATTATTGATAAGCGTCGGCCTGCACCAAATATGGTGAAAGTCATGAACGTAATTGGTGATGTTGAAGGTCGTACTTGTATCATTATTGATGACCTGGTGGATACCGCAGGCACCCTATGTCAGGCGGCCGGAATCTTAAAAGAAAAAGGTGCGAAAAAAGTAGTTGCCTACGCAACACATGCTGTTTTATCTGGCAATGCCATTGATAATATCAACAACTCTAATCTTGATGAATTGGTCACAACCAATACCATTCCTTTATCTAAAGATGCCGCTAATTGTGACAAAATTAGACAATTATCGATCGCGCCAACATTGGCAGAAGTGATTAAGCGCATTAGCGAAGAAGAATCCATCAGTACAATCTTTACCGACACTCAATAGCTAACTAAAAAGGTCTCAAGGCTATGATTTTTAATCGATAACTTTGGGTATAATCCATCCTTTGGTTTGTTAAAACACTTTAATCTATGAAATCTACCACTGCAGCTCACAAAAAAGCATTACAAGAACTAATCAAGATCGGTAAGGACAAAGGTTACTTAACCTATTCCGAGCTTAACGATCTATTACCAAAGGATTTGCTTACGCAAGAACAAATTGAGCCTATTGTTACTATTCTGGAAGAATTAAACATTGTGGTTTCTGAGACCATTCCTGATGCAGACACCTTGGTGGTTGAGTCGGGTGCAAGAGCACAGTCTACTTCTGCAGAGGCAGCAACTGCGGCTTTAGCAGCACTAGATTCAGAATTTGGTAGAACCACAGATCCGGTTAGAATGTACATGCGTGAAATTGGTGTGGTTGATCTTTTAGAGCAAAAAGATGAAATTCGAATTGCCAAAGAGATTGAAGCAGGTGTGTTTGAAATTATGAAAAGCATTACACTCTATCCTGCGATTACTGATTACTTCTTTAAAGCACATACTCGCCTTGACGAAGGAAAATGTAAGATGACCGATGTAATTATTGGCTATCAAGGAGATGCTGAGGATTTTGCAAAAAAGAAAGCAGCTTTTGATGCCGGTGAATTTGATGACGATGAAGAATATGAAGACATGGAAGAAATGGAATACACTGGCCCAGATGAGGATCAAGTGCACACGCGCTTTGAAACCGTTTTAAATTGTTCTGTAAATTACCAAGAAATTAACAAGAAAGACGGCTTCCGCAACAAAAAAACTGTGGTCGCACGTGAACAACTCTCAACTGCTTTATCAGACTTACGCCTAGCACCAAAATTGGTAAGCACAATGATGGAAGTGATTTGTGATCGTGTTGCCCAAGTTAAAAAACAAGAAAAGACCATCCAAAGTGCTTGTTTATATGCAGGCATGACAAGAGAACAATTCTTTGAATTATTTACAGATAATGAAACCAATTTTGTTTGGCTTAAAGGCGCTAAATTAGACAAAGAAGTTGCTGCAGCATTAAAAGCCAGTAAAGATGAAATCTACTATGCACAAAAAAACCTTATTGAGTTTGAGGAAGAAATGCAATTGACTGTGCCTGAACTAAAAGCACTCAATAAACTTTATCGTCGTGGCGACCGTCGTGCTAAAAAAGCCAAATCACAAATGATTGAAGCAAACTTACGTTTGGTTATCTCGATTGCGAAAAAATACGCCAACCGTGGTTTACAATTCTTAGACCTGATTCAAGAAGGCAATGTTGGCCTCATGAAAGCGGTTGATAAATTTGAATATCGTCGTGGTTACAAATTTTCAACTTATGCCACTTGGTGGATTCGTCAAGCGATTACGCGTTCTATTGCTGACCAAGCACGCACCATTCGTATTCCAGTACATATGATTGAAACCATTAATAAACTCAATCGTGTTCGTCGTCAACTCTTGCAAAAATTTGGTCGTGAAGCCTCGGCTGAAGAATTAGCAGTTGAGATGGAATTGCCAGAATTTAAAATCATCAAAATTTTAAAAATTGCCAAAGAGCCTTTGTCAATGGAAACCCCAGTAGGCGATGATGAGGATTCTAACATTGGTGACTTTATTGAAGACACTAACTTGTCTTCACCTGTCGAAATTACCACCAAAGAAAGCCTTAGGGAAACAACAAGTGAGCTTTTAGCTAATCTGTCTCCACGTGAAGCCAAGGTATTAAAAATGCGTTTTGGTATTGACATGAATACTGATCACACGCTTGAGGAAGTAGGTCGTCAATTTGATGTAACTCGTGAACGTATTCGTCAAATCGAAGCCAAAGCCTTGCGCAAACTAAGACACCCTTCTCGTGCACATAAATTACAAAGTTTCTTAGAATAAAGCCTTTTCGGGCCTATAGCTCAGCTGGTTAGAGCAATCGACTCATAATCGATTGGTCCTTGGTTCAAGTCCAAGTAGGCCCACCATATTTAGCAGTATTTCTCATACTCAATGGTATGATAATATCATGATGTTTAATGCGCTAACGCCACACTTAATCACACTCACTACTCAAGTCGGAGAGATGATTATGTCGTATTACAAAACCAGTCTCGCCATTGAGACTAAATCAGACCAAACCCCTTTGACAGTTGTCGATAAAAAAGCGCACCAGCAATTAGTTGATGGATTGAGTAAAATAACTTCAAATATCCCTATTCTTTCTGAAGAGTCTGAGCTACCTGATTTTTCAGTGCGTTCAAATTGGGATGAATATTGGCTTATAGATCCACTTGATGGTACAAGAGACTTTATTGAGCAAACGGGTGAATTTTGTATTTGCATAGCTTATATTAAAGAAAATCGTCCTATTTATGGTTTTATATACGCACCTTTTAGTAAAACACACTATTTTACTAACGAAAAATCTCAAGCCTTTAAACTCAATAATAATACAACCACTTTGCTACAAGTGAGCTCTAAAAAAGAGCCTCTGAAAGTTGTTGTTGGACGTCACTCGTCGCATAATTCAAAGCTACATAATCACTTAAAAGAGCTTGGGGAATGTGATATTAGCCACCTAGGTAGCGCACTAAAATTTTGTAAAATTGCTGAGGGCGAATATGATTACTATCCAAGATTTGGCCCTTGCTCTGAATGGGATACGGCCGCAGGCGTTTGTATCTTGGAGGCAGCAGGCGGGCAAGTTATCGGGGAAGATTCACAGCCTCTTCGCTACAACACCCAAGACAATCTAAGTAGTCCGGTATTTTTTGCTTCAGGAAAATCGTAGCGATAAATCTATCGCCTGAACATTTTTAGTGATACTGCCAATCGAAATATAATCAACGCCTGTATTGGCCACCTCGACAATATTGTATTCATCAATGTTGCCAGAGGCCTCTAATGGTAATTTACCTTTGGCCAACATAACTGCTTTGACCAAATCATCCGTACAGAAATTATCACACAGTACTCGGGTAATACCATCGAGTGCCAATGTTTGCTGCAACTGGTCTAGGCTCTCGACTTCAACAATAATTGGCAAGTGAGCGTATTTTTCAATTGCAGATTGGGCAGCGCGTTTAATCGATCCAGCAGCAAGAATATGGTTTTCTTTTAACATGACACAGTCATACAATCCCAGCCGGTGGTTTACACCACCACCACATTTAACCGCTTGTTTCTGCGCCAAACGTAATCCGGGAATGGTTTTTCTGGTGTCTAACAATTGTGCATTGGTGTGTGCAATCTTTGAGACTAAAGAGTGTGTTTGTGTTGCCGTTGCACTGAGTGTTTGCAAAAAATTTAATGCTACCCGTTCTGAAGATACAATCGAACTGGCTAAGCCAGTTAATGTGCAAAGTATCTGGTTTTCAACCACATTTTCACCATCATTTACTTGCCAATCAATCTGCACAGATTGATCAACCAATAAAAATGCGTATTGAGCATAATCGATGCCAAAAATAACAGCAGACTCTCTGGCAATTATGTGTGCTTTAACTTGTTTATCTGACAATAAACTGGCTGATACGTCGCCTGATCCAATGTCTTCATCTAACGCTTGTTGAACTGTCCTTAACAAATAATCACTCATTCACCAAATCCAGTATTGCATTCACTGCTTCATCTTTAACACTGTGTTTAAGCTGAGCATGGATTGTGTGAAACTCTTTAATCAGTGGCCGATTGTCTCGATTCAAGATTTCCATTGCATGCTGAGCAATGTTGGCACCATTTGCATCATTTTGAATAAGTTCTGGTACCAAAGCTTTATTAGCAATTACATTAGGTAAAGATGCGTATGGACTCTTTAACAAACGTGAAATAATAAAATAACTTACGGCTGATAGTTTATAAACCACAACCATTGGCACACCAATCAATGCCACTTCTAAGCTTGCCGTGCCTGAAGCCACTAAAACTAGGTCTGCTTGTTCTATGCGCTGATGTGCGTCACCTGAAGAAATTAACACGTCTAAATCTTGCACTTGTAGTTCCACCCAAGCACGCAAATGTTCATTTGCCAAAGGCAAATTAAAAGTTAGTTCATTATCTTGTTCTAACATTAATCGTGCTGCTGATAACATTTCTGGCAATAGCCGCTTTACTTCACTCTCGCGTGAGCCTGGCATTAAAACAATATTTTTATTCTTAATATGATTTTTTCTCGGACTCAAACTGAGTGCTAATGGATGACCAACAAACAAGGCTTTTTGTTGATTTTTTTGATAAAAATCAACTTCAAATGGGAACACACATAAGACCAAATCAGTGGATTTTTTGATCTTTTTAATACGACTTTGACGCCATGCCCACACGGATGGTGAAATATAATGCACGGTTTTAACACCTTGTTGTTTTAATTTTTTTTCAATAACAAAATTAAAATCAGGCGAATCTACTCCAATAAAAACATCTGGCTTATTGGTTGAAAAATAATCAATCATGGTTTTTCGTAAACGCAATAAAGAAGGTAGCTTCTTTAAAACTTCACTTAATCCCATTACATTGACAAGATTCTGATCCCATAGTTTTGAACAGCCAGCAGCCTGCATCTTTTCGCCTGCCAAGCCTTCTATTTGAATATTGGCGTCTTGCGCTTTTAATGCTTGAATTAATTTAGAACCAAGTAAGTCACCTGAAATTTCAGCTGCACTTATGGCAATCTTCATTATTTTCTCGGCAAGATAATTTGTGGCTCTTCATCAAAAGCACGATAAATCACCATAATATTACCAATCACCTGGATAAGGTGTGATTTTGATACATCAACAATTTGATTAATCATTTGTTGTTTTTCATCTTTTCCACCTGCTCGGATCTTGATTTTCAACAACTCGTGTTTGTTCATGGTTGTCTCAAGTTCTGCCAAAACTGATTCACTTAAACCTTGTTGGCCAATCATCACCACCGGCTTTAGGGCATGGCCCATTGATCTTAAAAATTTCTTTTGATTGTTAGTTAACTTAGTCATTAATCATATGCTCTTTATTAAATAAATCTTGAATAGTCTCACGCTCACGTACTAAGTAATGCTGGTCGCCACTTACCATCACCTCAGCCACCCGTGGACGAGAATTATAATTTGAACTCATGGTAAAACCATAAGCACCTGCTGACATTACAGCCAAATAGTCGCCTTGTGATAAAGATAAAGCTCTGTCTTTGGCTAAAAAATCACCCGTTTCACAAATCGGCCCAACTAAATCCCAGCTTGCTTGGATGCCATTAGAATTTTCATTCACAGGTAAAACTTGATGATAGGCATTATAAAAACTTGGGCGCAAAAGATCGTTCATTGCGCCATCGATAATGGCAAATGAATGCTCAGAATTTTGCTTTATAAATTCAACTTTGGTGACAAAAATACCTGCATTTCCCACAATTGATCTTCCAGGTTCTAAAATTATTTCAATTTTTCCCACTTTACTGATGATTGCATCAATATAAGCTTGAATATCAATGGTTTGTTCATCATCATAAACAATGCCAATACCACCACCCAAATCTAATTGGCTAATTTTAATGCCGTTTTTATTTAACTGATCAATCAGCTCTAATACTTTATCGAGCGCATCCAAAAATGGTGATACTTCAGTAATTTGTGAGCCAATATGACAATCTAAACCTTGTATATTTAAATACTCAGAATTTTGTGCACGTTGATACAAATTAATTGCATCATCAATATCCACGCCAAATTTATTTTCTTTAAGGCCAGTAGAAATATAGGGGTGTGTTTTTGCATCAACATTCGGGTTAACACGAATAGAAATTGGTGCTTGTGTGTTTAGTGATTTGGCAACCGATTCTATTCTATCAAGTTCAGACGCTGATTCCACGTTAAAACAACGCACACCAACTTCTAAAGCGCGCTTAATTTCTTTTGCTGTTTTGGCCACACCTGAGAATACGCAACGATTGCCCTGACCACCAGCCACAAGTACACGTTCTAATTCGCCTTGTGAAACAATATCAAACCCAGCGCCAATTTTCGCCAATGTATTAAGTACTGCTATATTAGAATTGGCCTTAACCGCATAACAAACCAAATGTGGATGGCTACCGAATGCTTGATCAAACTCAAGCCAATTGCGCTCAACATCACTGCGAGAGTAAACATAAAGTGGCGAACCATAAGCCACCATCAAATCTGTTATGGCAACAGATTCAGCGTGCAGTGTTTGATTTTGGTAAGAGAAACTCAATGCTAATTAAGAATAATAAAAAACAGCGGTATCAAGCACTAAATTTGTAGATCTGACCGGTTCTAAATCACCCGTTTTCCCACAAGCTGATAAACCGACAATAATCAGCGCTAAAGTTGTTAATTTAATGATTGTATTCATAATCTTAGCCAATGTTATTTTAAAAATTAATCTTTATTTTACAGTAATTTTTTTAATAATTTAATGAACGCTGATCGCTCAACATTAAAGGCGCCTAGGCTTTTTAAATGCGGATTTTCAACTTGACAATCAATCAACTGATAATCGGTACTTTGCAACAAATAAGCGAGTGCCACTTTAGAAGCATTACTTTCACAAGAAAACATCGATTCTCCAAAAAATACTTTTCCGATTGCCACACCATATAGTCCGCCAACCAACTGATTGTCCTCATAAACCTCAATTGAATGTGCATACCCTTGATGATGCAGCTGAGTGTAAGCTTGGCTCATCTTGTCATCAATCCAAGTGCTGTTCTGATCTTTGCGTTTAATCGTTTTACATTGATGAATCACTTGCGCAAAATCGATGTTTGTGCGCACTTCAAACTGATTGCTACGCAATACTTTGGCTAGGCTTTTTGAGATATGAAGCTTATCTTTGGTAATCACCATTCTGGGGTTTGGGCTATACCATAATACCGGCTCACCTTCGCTATACCAAGGAAAGATTCCTTGTCGATAAGCGCTTAATAAACGCTCAGTTGACAATTCACCGCCAATGGCTATTAAACCATTTGGCTCTTCTAAAGCTAACCCAATATCAGGAAATGGAACAGTTGGTGAATGAAGAATAAACGCTTCAGGAATGTTGATCACACGTTTTGCTTTCTAATGATTTCTTTGGCCATGTAAAGTGCTGCAATACTTCTGGCCTCGGTCAAGTCTTCATTGTAGACTAAGCTTTCTAGCTCTGAAAGTTTGTATTCAACTATCTCTAAAGGCTCAGGTTCATCACCTTCGGCACTAGCCTTGTATAAATCTTGAGCCAGAACAATATACGTAAAATTTGATTGATAACCAGGCGCTTGTGTCATGGTTTTTACAAAAGTCAGGTTTTTAGAACCATAGCCAATCTCCTCCATTAGCTCTCTATTAGCCGCCTCAAGTGGTGCTTCTCCGTCATCAATTTTTCCCTTAGTCAATGCCAATTCGTAACGATCAGTACCACCTGAATATTCATAAATCATTAACACTGTATTGTCATCTAACATTGGAATAACCAGGACTGCACCATTACCTGGTGGCTTAAGACGTTCATATTGACGTTTTTTACCATTTGAAAATTCCAAATCTAAACGCTCAATGTTAAAAACACGAGTAGTAGCAATGGTTTCAATGTTTAATATTTTAGGTTTTTTACGCATGAGTGCATTAAATTAGAGCCTGTACAGGTACAATAATACCTTTATATTAATAAATATAACAATGAAAAGACTGACAACGCTATTCATATTAGTAATTTCAACACTGAGCCATGCATGGACAATTGAGGGTTACGGTGATTACAAATTTGATGCACTCAGCAAGAATGTTTATGTAATACACGGCCCACTAGATGAGCCCAATGCTGGCAACCAAGGCTTTATGAACAACCCTGGCATGGTGATTGGTGCCGATGGCGTTATTATTATTGATCCTGGTAGTAATTATCAAACTGGCAAAATGGTTATTGGCGAAGTTAAAAAAATTACTGACAAACCAATCGTAGCAGTCTTCAATACCCACATACACGGAGATCACTGGCTAGGTAATCATGCCATTATAGAACAATACCCTGATGCTAAAATTTATGCACATCCACAAATGATTGCAAAGGCAAAAGAAGGTGAAGCTGAATTTTGGATTGATTTGATTGAACGTTTAACTAAAGGCGCTTCAAAAGGCACAATAGCTACATATCCTACTGATAAAACGTCACACCTTCAAATTATCAATGTAGGCTCAGAGCAGTTTAAAATTCACAATCCAACCGCCAAAGCTCACACAAATACCGATATTATGATTGAGCACATGGGTAGCAAAACTTTGTTTTTAGGTGATAACGATATGGTTCATCGCGTGGGTGGGTTTGACGGAACCTCTGATATGCACAACAACATTAAAGTATTGAATTATGCAACCAACCTCAAACTTAATCACTATGTGCCGGGCCATGGCCCATCAGGAGATGCAGAGCATGCCGTTAAGCCATATTTAAACTACCTACTGATTCTTCAAGATGAAGCCAAAAAAGGTTATGAAGAAGATTTAGCCGATTATGAAATTAGGCCGGCTATCATCAATAGATTAACTGCATACAAAGATTGGCATAGCCTTGATAACAACCTTGGTAGGCATATTAACAAGATGTTGTTAGAAGTTGAGGCATTGGATTTACAATAAATTCACCTTTCCAGTATCAATATCATAGCAAGCAGGCACGATTGTCAGTTTACCTCTCTCTCTAACCATTTCTGAAAAATGGGTGCCAGCTTGCTTAAGTTCGAAATGTCGTTCACTCGACTGATCTGGATACACAAGGTGCGAGGCAATATAGCGCTTATTACCATCCATAAGTTTTCTTAAATCCGGATTATTAGCAATAATTCTTTTCATATGATTACTGACAACTCACCATCATCCTAAGGAGGCATAATGAAAAAAACATTTAAAGCAAACAATATAACCTGTAGTGGTTGTGCAAATCTAATCACTAACTCATTAGAAGATGACTTTGGTAAAATTAATATCAACCTGGAAGCTGACCCCAAAGAAGTGAGCTTAGAAATTAAAAATACAGAACAAGAAGATGCATTCAAATTAGCCATGTCCAATATTGGATTTGATATTATTGAAAATTAATGTGGAGGATGAAACCCTCCTAACTCGATCTTGTTGTGATGAAAAAAGTCATCTTAAAGATATTGAAAACAACCTTCCACATGCAAGAGATTTGGCAGAAACTTTAAAACAAGTCAGGGAATGCAAATGACACAAGAAAAAATAAAACTCAATATTTCTGGCATGACCTGTGTGAATTGTTCCAATGGCATTGAACGTAGTGTGCAAAAAATATCCGGTTTGAAATCTTCAAAAGTAAGTTTTGCCTCCAATGAAGGAGAATTCTACATCGATAGCAACTTGTTAAATAAACAAGATCTCATCCAAAATATTCAAAAACTGGGTTACGGGGTTGAGGAGAATTTAGAAGCTTTAGAACAGTCCAAGCTTAAAGCCTACAGCAATCTAAAAAGAGCTTTTCAGATTAGTGCGGGACTAACTTTAGTCTTATTTTATTTTGTATTTTTTCCACTCGAATCAATCACAGCTAACCAATATACGATGTTTGTTGTTGCCTCCATTGTGCAATTTTATGCGGGTGGACGGTTCTATATTTTGGCGTACAAAGCCGTCATTCATAACAATTACGATATGAACGTCTTGGTGGCATTAGGCACTAGTGCTGCCTATTTCTACTCACTGGCCGTGATTATTTTCTTTAATAGCTTTCCTGAGCATTTACGTTTCATATACTTTGATGGGGCTGCTGTCATTATTACTTTTATTTTATTAGGTCGATTACTAGAAGAGCACTCAAAAAGTAAAGCCACGGATTTTTTAAAAAAACTAATGGATTTAGCGCCTCTTAATGCAACCTTAATTAATGATGATGGCAGTTACACCAATGTATTAGCCAGCAATCTACAACTGGGTAACAAGGTACTAATTAAACAAGGTGAAAAAATCTCAACCGATGCGCTCATCATTAAGGGTGATGCAGACATTGACACTTCTATGATTACTGGAGAATCCATGCCAGTATACAAAACAGTTGGTGATGAAGTGATGGCTGGCACCCTAAATACAACAGGTGTCATCGAAGTGAGTGTACTAAAACGCTCAGAAGATACGACATTGTCTAAAATTATTCACTTATTAAGTACCGCTCAAAGTAAAAAACTGCCCATTAGCCGTTTTGCAGATAAAATCGCCAACATCTTTGTTCCAGCCGTTATTGGTATTTCTATTATTACTTTTTTAGCTTGGTATTTTATTGTTGGCGATACACTTGGCGCCATACTTGCTTCAATTTCTGTTTTGATTATATCGTGCCCTTGTGCACTCGGTCTGGCAACACCCATTGCCATTGTTAGCTCTGTTGGCAAAGGCGCAAAAGAAGGGATACTGATTAAAAATCCAGAAATATTAGAAATTATTAAAGACATCAAATATGCCGTCTTTGACAAAACAGGCACACTTACCAAAGGCATTATTAGTGTTAAAGACGCCTTATACGAGGAAAAATACTTAGACCTACTAGGCTCAATTGAGCGCATGAGCGAACATCCCATCTCTAAAGCAATTGTGAATTACACAACGGATAAGAATCTTAACCTAAACACTAAATTTGAGGAGTTAGAAATTATTGCAGGTCGTGGCATCGGCGCAACTTGGAAAGGAAAAACTGTACGCATTGGATCTTTGGCTTTCTTAGAAGAATTTGACACATCCTTGGAATTTAAATATTCAGCCTTCTATGAGCAAGCACTGGCAAAAGGAAACGGTGTCATATTGGCATCCGTTGACCAACAATGCATTGCAGTGTTTGCACTAGAAGATACAATCAAGGACGGTGCAAAAGAAATGATTTCTGACCTAAAAAGCAAGAACATCATCCCTATTTTATTAACCGGTGACAATCAAGCTACTGCGAACAATGTTGCAAAACAATTGCACATAGATAAAGTGTTTGCACAAGTATTACCAGATGAAAAATACAAAGTCATTACCAAATTACAAAAACAAGCCAAGGTGATGTTTGTTGGAGATGGTATTAATGATTCACCATCAATCAAGCAAGCTGACATTGGGATCGCTCTTAACTCTGGCTCTGATATTGCTAAAGATGCCGGTGACATCATCTTAATTAATAACGATTTAAAATCGATATCAAAAAGCATCAACTTATCGATTGAGTCAATGAGAATTATTAAACAAAATCTTTTTTGGGCCTACATCTACAATGCAGCGGGAATCCCTTTGGCAGCAGGCGTATTGTACCCAGTAATCGGAGTAATGCTGACGCCCGTTTATGCAGGTATAGCGATGAGTTTCTCGTCGGTAACTGTGGTACTCAATTCGTTACGATTAAAACTAAAAAGAATTTAATAATTAAGAGAAGTGCAGCGCAAGAATTGCATTGTTATAAATCGAAAAAACCATCCATATGAAGTTCAGTCAAATCACTAAAACCACCAATCCATTTTCCATCAATGGTGATTTGAGGAACCGTTCTCGCACCTTCAGCCACACGCGAAAACTCTGACATTAATGAACGATCTTCATCAATCATTTTTTGCTCAAAAGGCAAGTTCCATTTTGTCAAAAGCTCTTTAGTCTTAACGCAAATGGGGCAAGTGTTGGTTGAATAAACGACAATATCCATATTTTTATCTCTATAACGCTTCCACAACCAGATCGCCCATTTGATTAGTGCCCACAACTGTATCACCAGCAGCAGCAATATCTTGTGTACGATAACCTTGGTCTAATACAATGTTTACTGCTGCATCGATTTTGTCAGCCAGTGCTATTTGGTTTAACGAATAACGTAACATCATCGACACTGACAAAATCGTTGCCAGCGGGTTGGCCAAATCTTGCCCGGCAATATCTGGTGCCGATCCGTGAATTGGCTCGTACATGCCAAAACCATCTTTGTTCAAAGAGGCTGATGGCAACATACCAATCGAACCTGTCAGCATGGCGGCACAATCAGAGAGTACGTCGCCAAATAAGTTTGAAGTGACCATGACGTCAAATTGTTTTGGTGCTTTAACCAATTGCATGGCCGCATTATCCACATACATATGAGAAAGCTCAACATCTGGGTAGTCTTTAGCCACTTCCTCCATAACATCGCGCCATAACTCACACACTTCTAACACATTAGCCTTATCTACTGAACACACACGCTTGTCGCGTTTTTGTGCAATTTTGAAAGCTGAATGACCAATACGTCTAATCTCGGACTCATAATAAGTCGCAGTATTAAAGCCGAAGCGCTCACCATCACGAATCTCAATACCGCGCGGTTGTCCAAAATAAATACCGGCAACCAGTTCACGAACGATCATCAAATCTAGCCCAGAAACAACATCTTCTTTCAGCGTTGAAGCACTGGACAATTGCGGATAAAGAATAGCAGGACGAAGGTTTGAGAATAAATCCATCTCCGCACGCAAGCCCAAAAGACCGCGTTCTGGTCGAAGGTCACGTTCTAATGCTTCCCACTGATATCCACCT